>NZ_JBBCWZ010000012.1:0-60255 GCF_037145695.1 Acinetobacter sp. USHLN143 | reverse complement strand
ATCATTTTAAAGGCAAAGCTATAGTCACGTTGTGTACGTTTAACTCGTTGTTCTCGTTTATGTTCCATAAAATAAGTCTCTTAAGGTGTAAACTTATTTCAGGACGGGACATTATTTTGAAAAAAAAAGCCTCATTCAAGATGAGGCTTTTTTATTAAGCAAGACTAGAATTTAGAACTTGTAGCTATAACCGATCGTGTAAACCCAAGGATCAATATTCAAGTCGAATTTAGTATTATCAGCATCATCTAAAGTCACTTCAGGACTCAAATCTGCATAGCGCACGTCAGCAAATACTCCCCAGTTTTTGGCATCGGCTGGCTGATAATTAAAGCCAACCTGACCTGCCAAACCAAATTCCTCTTTCACATCTTTAGCCAGACCTTCTTCATCCCAAGCAATAAAAGCTGTGCCACCTACACCAATATATGGCGTAAAACGTGTTGCATTTTTAAAGTTATATTTAGCGGTAATTGTGGGTGGAAGATGCTTAATCTTGGCAATTTTCCCTAGACCCTGAGCAGAAATGTCGTGATTAAATGGCGTAGCTAATAAAAGTTCTGCAGAGATATTGTCATTAAAAAAGTATTCAACCGATGGCGTAAAACCATATTCTTGATCCGCTTCTACGACTAAACCTGGTGCAATTTCAGTGTCACTTGATGGTGCTAAAGAACTGGCACCAACTTTCACCTGCCATTGACCTGCCATCGCAGATGCAGAAAGACCCATTAATGCAATTAGAGCAGCTTGCTTTAACATTTTAAAATACCCCACAGGAAGAATAATTATTAAGAAAATAAATCTTAATTAATAATAAACACGAGGGAAAATAATATGCAATAAGGATTATAAAACTAATTTTAAATTATTATTTAAAATATTGATTTAAAAAATTATTTATTTTAAATTTACTGAATTGATTGGTTTTAAATACCAAGTATATTAATCAGATAAATATGGCTTTATTCAGAGTAAAATAATCAGGTTTATATTAATTTTTATTTAAACATATATTTTAAATACATCTTATTATTTATTTTAAATCCAGATGAATCTGCTCCAATAGATATCAGAGCAGATTGAAATTGACTTACAGAACCATGGCTGCAATCCAGCCAAAAATCATTAACGGAATATTAAAGTGAATGAAGGTTGGAATCACACTATCCTTCATATGATCATGCTGACCATCCATATTCAGACCAGAAGTTGGGCCTAAAGTTGAATCCGAAGCTGGAGAACCGGCATCACCCAAAGCTGCTGCAGTTCCGATAATCGCAATGGTCGCCGCAGGGCTAAAACCGAACTGGATACACAGCGGTACATAAATAATCGCTAGAATGGGAATGGTTGAGAAAGACGAACCAATGCCTAGGGTAATTAGCAAACCAATCAACAGCATCAGAAATGCGGCCAGTGCCTGACTATCACCAATCCAGTTCACTGATGCTTCAACCAAGGTTGGTACCTGATTAGTCGCTTCAATCACCGCGGCAAAGCCTTGTGCTGCAATCATGATAAAGCCAACCAGCGCCATCATGCGCATACCAGTAATGATCACATCATCGGCTTCTTTCCATTTGAAAATGCCGGCACAACTCAGGATCGCGACACCGACCAGACCGGCCAGAATCATCGAATCTGAATAAAGCTGTACCGCCAATGTGGCAATAACTGCAAGACCTGCCATCCAGATGGTAAATTTGGCAATCTGCGGTTTAACCTGCTCAGCCACACCCAATTCAGCAGAAATACTTTGCTGTTCCTGGACATGAATATCTTGATATTGACGTGGTTTGCGATAGCTAATAAAGATCGCCACCAATAAGCCTACAAACATCCCGAATACTGGAATTGCCATCGCAGATGGAATCTGGTCATAGCTAATTTCAAATCCGTATGGTTTACCAAAGGTATTGATGTTATGACCCAGAATGTCATTCAGGAAGATGGCACCAAAACCGACCGGAATCAGCATATAGGTGCCTACCAGACCAAAGGTCAGCAAACAGGCAATCAAACGACGGTCGAGCTTTAAGTGGTTAAATACAGCCAATAGTGGCGGAATCAGTACCGGAATAAAGGCAATATGCACGGGAATAACGTTCTGCGAGAACACGGCAGCAATGGCGACTGTGAAAAAGATCAGATATTTCACCCGGTTTTGCGCTTTAAAATCGGCCTCACCTTTTAAGGTACTGATCATTTTATAGGCTAGTAAATCCGGTAAACCCGAACGTGCCAGAGCCAAAGCAAATGCACCTAAAATACCATAAGCCAAGGCAATTTTAGCACCACCACCCAAGCCATTGTTAAACGCGTCCAAGGTTCCCTGCAGGCCTAGACCTGCCAATAAACCACCTGTAACAGCACCAATGACCAGGGCAAAAACCACAGGTACACGTGCCAACGAGAGTCCGAACATGACTCCAATAGCAGCAAGAATTGCGAACATAATGAATCGGAATAGAGAGAAAGCGGCTATTTTATCAGAAAATACGGATAAAAATTCCGCCACTTTTTTCTGGTCGGGTCATGTTTCGCGGAGTGGCCTGTCAATGAATGTCAGCAGATTTACGCTGAATAAACTCATCAATCAATTGAGCCACTTGCTCCGGTTGACTCAGGATCGCCCAGTGATTGGCAGCCAGTTCTACTTTCGAGAAATCATCCACCCATTTTGACATTTCATCAACCAGATCTGGCCCGACAAACTGGTCATATTTCAGCACAATCGCCTGTACCGGACAGATGGCGAAACGCTGCCGTGGTTGAGTCAAACGTGGCAAAAAATTGGCCCGATACAGGTTCACACCATATTTTCCATCTTTGACAATATGCGGGTTGAGTGGCAGATCATCCCGTCTTTCTATTTGCTGCACGATCTTGGCCCAACGCTGCGGATTAAAAAAATTCCAGGCCAATGGCGCCACTAAAGGCAACTGAAACATCGCGATATACCAAGACTTACTCATTTGCTTTAAGAATTTTGCTTTGTTTTGCTGGAACTGTTCACGCATCCAGAAAGCGGCATGATCCAGACATGGCCCAGACAAGGTGCTATAAGACAGAATTCGTACTTTAAAGCGTGGACCGGTGACGGATTCCCAGGACTGAATTGAACCCCAGTCATGCGCGGCCAGATGAAAAGCACGATTCGGCAATATTTCGTTCACCACCTCTTCCAGATCCTGACTTAAACGGGCCAAGCGGTAATCGGAGATTTTTTTGGGAATACTGGACTCACCTGCGCCACGGACATCATAAGTCACAACAAAGTAATCCTGACTCAAATGAGCAATGGCTGGCTCCCAAACTGCCTGATGATCGGGATAGCCGTGAACCAGCACCAATGCCGGTTGTTCGGATTGTCCATAAGTTTTGACACAAAGACGCTGCTGATCCGTGGTATCGACCCATTGCATGTGCATTTCCATCTTTTGATCCTGTTTTTGTTATTGACCACTTAGTTTATAAATCGGCATGATTGATCAATGCCAGCGCATTTTTGTTGCTCTAGTATGCATAATCACAGCCGCAAAAAGAATGTCAGTATGAGCCTATTCCAGAAAATTCAAAAACTGCCTCTGGTTTCAAAATTTATTCTGAACCGCTATGCCCCTTATCGTGGTGCAGGCATTGAAATTGATAAGATTGATTTTAATAATTATCACGTTCGGGTCAAAATGCCGCTGACCCGTAAGAACCAGAATATTGTCGGTGTGCATTTTGGTGGCAGCCTGTATTCAATGGTCGATCCCTTTTATATGTTATTGCTGATGCATCATTTGGGGCCGAAATACCTGGTCTGGGATAAAGGCGCCAGCATTCAGTTTTTGGCACCGGGTCGCGGTACAGTGGTAGCAGACATTCGGATTTCTGCTGAAGAAATTGCCACGATTATCAATCTGGCGACTGACAACGCGCCAGTGTATCGGCATTATCAGCTGAATATTTATGATGAAGCCGGGTTCAGAATTGCCGAAGTAGAAAAAACGGTATATATCCGGCGGAAACAGAGCAAAGGGAAAATTAACGCTCCTAAATAAGATAAAAGCGCCACATTGGCGCTTTTAAATCTAGCTAAATCTGAAATGACTTTCGACTTAACGACGACGGTTATCCTGTTCAATCGCAGCACCGGCACCACCACCGATTGCACCACCAATTGCAGCACCCGCGTTACCACCGAAGATGCTTTTACCGACTGCTGAACCAACAGCACCACCTACACCACTATAGGTCGCATTACGATTTGAACCGCCTTGGGATTTACTACCCGCTGCCGCACCGGCACCACCACCAACAGCTGCACCAACGCCACCGCCGACTTTATTACCAACACCACCACCGACTGCACCACCAAGGGCCGCAGCACCGATCCGTTGCTCATTGGCAGACATACTTTCACAACCCGCCAACATAAAGGTGGAAAGAGTGGCAACTGCCATAACACCCATTAATTTTTTCATGACCTTGGCCTTCCTGTCTTGCTTTAATTAAGCTTATCTTCATTTTATGAAACTAAAATCTGTAGCGTGTTACTTCTCTCGGTATTCCTGCTGAGTTTTGTAAATATCAATGGATTATTCTTCTGTTCAAGATGTCTTATTTATAAATTTCAGACAAAAAAAGACGCCCGAAGGCGTCTCTTTTCTCAGCTTTAACTCGAATTAGAATTCTTCGTTAAATGCCTGACTTAGAGCTTGGTCTACATCAGAGAAGTCATTGTGCAGTTCAAATTCTGCAGCTTCTGCTTCTTGACGACGACGCTCCAGGTGGTAAGCCAAACCTGTACCCGCTGGGATCAGACGACCTACAACCACATTCTCTTTCAAACCGCGTAAATCATCTTCTTTACCTGTTACAGCCGCTTCAGTTAACACACGCGTGGTTTCCTGGAACGATGCAGCAGAGATGAACGAGTCAGTAGAAAGCGATGCTTTGGTAATACCCATCAATTGACGTTCAAACTTCGCAGGGAACTTGTTTTGTGCAAGAACTGCTTGGTTTTCTTGAACAACGCGGATGTAATCCACTTGTTCGCCTTTGATGAAGCTGGTATCGCCGCCATCAGTGATATCAACTTTACGCAGCATTTGACGTACGATGACTTCAATATGCTTGTCGTTGATTTTTACACCTTGCAGACGGTATACGTCCTGAACTTCGTTCACGATGTAGTTTGTAAGCGCAACTTCGCCTTTCAAACGTAAGATATCGTGCGGGTTCTGTGGACCATCAGAAATAGTTTCACCACGGTTCACATGTTCGCCTTCGAACACGTTAATGGTACGCCATTTCGGAATCAGCTCTTCATAAATCTCAGAGCCATCATCCGGCGTAATCACCAGACGGTTCTTACCTTTGGTCTCTTTACCAAAGCTTACAACACCCGACACTTCTGCAAGGATTGCATGCTCTTTCGGCTTACGTGCTTCGAACAAGTCAGCTACACGCGGCAGACCACCGGTAATATCACGGGTACGTGAAGTTTCTTGTGGTACACGACCGATGACATCACCGACACCAATCGTTTCGCCATCGCGAACAGAAAGAATCGTGTTCTGTGGCAGGAAGTAGAACTGTTCACCACCATCAACGGTATCCAACACAACAGCAGGACGCAAATCTTTACCTGACGCAGGACGTGAAGTCACTGGCAAGATTTCGATGGTTGACATACCTGTTGCATCATCAGTTTTAGAAGTAACCGTCACGCCATCAGCAATCTGGCTGAAACGTACTTTACCAGCAACTTCTGTTACCAATGGATGTGTATGCGGATCCCAAGTCGCCACAATACCGCCTGCTTCTACAGCTTCGCCATCTTTCAGCAAGATAGACGCACCGTAAGGCAGTTTATAGCGCTCGCGCTCACGACCTAAATCATCCGCAATACCGATTTCACCTGAACGTGAAGTCGACACCAAATGACCTTTGGCATGTTGTACTGTTTTCACGTTGTGGAAACGTACTGTACCTTGGTTACGAACTTGTACACTGTTTGCAGCAGAAGTTCGGCTCGCAGCACCACCGACGTGGAAGGTACGCATCGTTAACTGTGTACCTGGCTCACCAATCGATTGAGCTGCCATTACACCAACAGACTCACCCGGGTTCACCTGGTGACCGCGTGCTAGGTCACGACCGTAACATTTCGCACATACACCGAAGGTAGACGCACAGTTCACGACTGAACGTACTTTAATTTCGTCGACACCTTGGCTTTCGATAAACGTTGCCAGTTTCTCGTCAATTAACGTATTACGTGGAAGCAGAACTTCGTCTGTACCTACACGTTTCACATCTTCAGCAACCACACGACCCAATACTCGTGCACCCAGGTTTTCGATGACATCGCCACCTTGAATGAACGGAGTCATTACCAGACCGTCATAAGTACCACAATCTGGCTCGGTAATAACCAAGTCCTGCGCAACGTCTACCAAACGACGAGTCAAGTAACCCGAGTTCGCAGTTTTCAGTGCTGTATCGGCCAAACCTTTACGCGCACCGTGTGTCGAGATGAAGTACTGAAGTACGGTCAAACCTTCACGGAAGTTCGCTTTAATTGGGGTTTCAATGATCGAGCCATCCGGCTTCGCCATCAAACCACGCATACCCGCCAACTGACGAATCTGAGCTGCCGAACCACGGGCACCCGAGTCAGACATCATGTAGATCGAGTTGAATGATTTTTGCTTCTCGTCTTCACCCTGTTTGTTCTTCACAGTAGTGAAAGACAAGTTGTCCATCATCGCTTTAGCAACCTGGTCATTGGTACGTGCCCAAATATCGACCACTTTGTTATAACGTTCGCCGGCAGTTACGAAACCTTGTTCGAACTGTTGTTCGATTTCACGAACTTCAGCTTCCGCTTTACCAATAATTGCTTGTTTTTGCGGTGGAATAACCATGTCTTCCATACCGACAGATACACCTGAACGCGTCGCCTGACGGAAGCCCAAGTACATCAATTGGTCAGCGAAGATAACAGTATCTTTCAGACCCAATTTACGGTAGCAAGAGTTAATTAACTTCGAGATGTTTTTCTTGGTCATCTCAACGTTAATTTGCTGGAAATCCATCCCTTCAGGTACAACTTCCCAAAGCAGGCAGCGACCAGGCGTCGTATCTACAATAATGGTTTGCTGTTCACGGTTACCGTCTTCGTCGATGACAGTCTGGTGTACACGTGCTTTAACGCGAGCGTGTAGATCAACCTGACCTGTTGCCAGTGCACGGTTTACTTCGTGAGTATCCGCGAACACCATGCCTTCACCTTTGGCATTGATTGCATCACGCGTGATGTAATACAAGCCCAAGACAACGTCCTGAGACGGTACGATGATTGGCTCACCATTCGCTGGAGACAAGATGTTATTCGTCGACATCATTAACGCACGAGCTTCAAGCTGAGCTTCAAGTGTTAATGGTACGTGTACCGCCATTTGGTCACCATCGAAGTCGGCGTTAAACGCAGCACATACGAGTGGGTGTAGACGGATCGCTTTACCTTCGATCAGGATCGGTTCAAATGCTTGAAGACCCAGACGGTGAAGTGTTGGCGCACGGTTCAACATTACTGGATGTTGACGAATCACGTGAGCAAGAACGTCCCAAACTTCTGGGGTTTCACGCTCAACCATTTTCTTCGCAGCTTTAATGGTAGTTGCTTGACCAGAAGCTTGTAGTTTCGCGAAAATGAATGGCTTGAACAGTTCAAGTGCCATTTTCTTCGGAAGACCACATTGATGCAAACGCAGGTTTGGACCAACAGTAATTACCGAACGACCAGAGTAGTCAACACGCTTACCAAGTAAGTTTTGACGGAAACGACCTTGCTTACCTTTGATCATGTCTGCCAAAGATTTAAGCGGACGCTTGTTCGAACCGGTAATTGCACGACCACGACGACCGTTATCCAGCAATGCATCTACAGACTCTTGTAACATACGTTTTTCGTTACGTACGATGATGTCTGGCGCTGCAAGGTCAAGAAGACGCTTCAAACGGTTGTTACGGTTGATCACACGACGATAAAGATCGTTCAGGTCAGAAGTCGCGAAACGACCACCTTCAAGTGGTACAAGCGGACGTAGATCTGGTGGAAGAACTGGAAGTACAGTTAACACCATCCATTCTGGCTTGTTGTTCGAATCGTTGAATGCTTCCATCAACTTCAAACGCTTAGACGCTTTTTTCAGCTTGGTTTCTGAAGTTGTAACAGGAATTTCTTCACGAAGACGCGCAATTTCAGCTTCAAGATCGATGTCTTTCAACAAGTCTTGAACCGCTTCAGCACCCATTTTCGCTGTGAATTCATCACCGTGTTCTTCTAATGCATTGAAGTATTCTTCATCGTTTAGAAGCTGGTATTTCTCAAATGGAGTCATACCCGGATCGGTCACTACATAAGATTCGAAATACAATACACGTTCAATATCACGTAGCGTCATGTCTAATAATAGACCGATACGGCTAGGCAATGATTTCAAGAACCAGATGTGTGCAACTGGAGATGCTAGCTCGATGTGACCCATACGTTCACGACGAACTTTCGCAGTTGTTACTTCAACGCCACATTTTTCACAAATGACGCCTTTGTATTTCATACGCTTGTATTTACCACACAAGCATTCGTAATCTTTCACTGGACCAAAGATTTTGGCACAGAACAAACCATCACGTTCAGGCTTGAACGTACGATAGTTAATGGTTTCTGGCTTTTTAACTTCACCGTGAGACCATGACTTAATCATTTCTGGTGACGCAAGACCAATACGGATGCGGTCAAACTCTACTGGAGCATGACCGTCTGAATCCGTCTTTTTGCGCATGATATCGAGCAAGTCTTTCAATTTTTTTCTCCGTGTGTTGTGGAGATTTTCACTCAACAACTGGGTCACAAATATTGTTTTTTAACTGAATTGGGAATCCCAAGAATCCCCCTCAATCCCCCTTTGTTAAGGGGGGAAGCCCCTCTTTATCAAAGAGGGGTTTGGGGAGATTTAATGGAGATTCTTAGTCACCATTTTTCAGTTCAATGTTGATACCTAAAGAACGGATCTCTTTGGTCAATACGTTGAACGATTCAGGCATGCCCGGGTCCATATAATGGTTGCCATCTACAATGTTCTTGTAGATACGGGTACGGCCTTCAACGTCATCCGATTTCACAGTCAGCATTTCTTGTAGCGTATATGCTGCACCGTAAGCTTCTAGTGCCCAGACTTCCATCTCACCGAAACGCTGACCACCGAATTGTGCTTTACCACCAAGCGGCTGTTGCGTAACTAGAGAGTAAGAACCAGTTGAACGCGCATGCATCTTGTCATCCACCAAGTGGTTCAGTTTCAGCATGTACATGTAACCAACAGTTACCGGACGGTCGAAACGCTCACCAGTACGACCATCATATAATACGGTCTGACCAGTACTAGACAGGCCTGCAAGTTGTAACAACTCTTTGATCTGACCTTCTTCAGCACCATCGAATACAGGAGTAGCCAAAGGTACACCAGCACGCAAGTTGCCAGAAAGTTTCAAGATTTCTTCATCAGTCAAGCTATCAAGATCTTCTTGCTCGCCACCAACTTTGTTGTAAATCTTGTCTAGGAAATCACGAAGCTCAAGTACAGTACGTTGCTCTTTCATCATCTTGTCGATTTGATCGCCAAGACCTTTCGCCGCCATACCCAAGTGAGTTTCAAGAATCTGACCCACGTTCATACGCGATGGTACGCCCAGCGGGTTCAATACGATATCAACAGGTACACCGTTGGCATCATGTGGCATGTCTTCTACTGGCAAGATGTTTGATACAACACCTTTGTTACCGTGACGACCCGCCATCTTATCACCAGGCTGGATGCGACGTTTCACAGCAAGATAAACTTTAACTACTTTCAATACGCCAGTCGTCAGTTCATCGCCTGTAGAAAGTTTGCGTTTTTTCTCAGCAAATTTCTCATCAATTTCGAAGCTCTTCTCTTTCAAGAACACTTGAATTTGAGTTAAACGTTCAGCAATTGCTTCGTCAACTGGTTGAATTTCAAGAAGATCAACAAGCTCTAAACCAGACAACACGTCTTCAGACAGTTTGTCGCCACGTTTAGTTGTACCGCCACCATTCGACTCTTGGCCATTCAGTAGGCGGATTACACGTTCACGTGCAGCTTCTTCGAAGATTTTGAATTCTTCTTTCAAGTCTTTACGGTATGCATCCAATTGCGCTTTTTCAATTGCTTGAGCACGTTCGTCTTTTTCAAGACCGTCACGTGTAAACACTTGAACGTCAATCACAGTACCTTTAGTACCTGATGGAACACGTAAAGATGAGTCTTTTACGTCAGCCGCTTTTTCACCGAAGATTGCACGTAGCAATTTTTCTTCCGGAGTAAGCTGTGTTTCACCTTTAGGGGTTACTTTACCAACAAGGATATCGCCAGCAGTTACTTCAGCACCGATGTAAACGATACCTGACTCGTCCAGTTTAGACAGAGCAGCTTCACCTACGTTCGGAATATCAGCAGTGATTTCTTCCGCACCCAGTTTGGTATCACGTGCAACACATGACAATTCCTGGATATGAATAGACGTTAAACGGTCTTCTTGAAGTACACGTTCAGAAAGTAAGATCGAGTCTTCGTAGTTGTAACCATTCCAGGTCATAAACGCAACGCGCATGTTTTGACCCAATGCCAGCTCACCGCCATCTGTTGATGGACCATCAGCCAGTACATCACCACGACCTACTTTATCGCCCAGGTTCACAAGAACTTTCTGGTTGATACAAGTGTTCTGGTTCGAACGGGTGTATTTGATCAGGTTGTAGATATCTACACCTGCTTCACCTGCGATCATTTCGTCTTCATTCACACGAATAACCACACGAGACGCATCAACAAACTCGATACGACCACCACGCTGAGCGATCACACATACACCTGAGTCATGTGCTACGTTCGCTTCCATACCGGTACCAACAAGCGGCTTGTCAGCGATCAACGTCGGAACTGCCTGACGTTGCATGTTCGAACCCATTAATGCACGGTTGGCATCATCGTGTTCTAGGAATGGAATCAGTGACGCTGCTACAGATACGACCTGCTGAGCAGATACATCCATATGCGTTACTTTTTCAGGAGGAATACGTACGAAGTCACCTTGATGACGAACAGATACAAACTCTTCTGTTAAGTTACCGTCTTTATCCATTGCAGAATCGGCCTGTGCAATGACAGTGCCTACTTCTTCAATCGCAGACAGGTATTCAACTTCATCTGTTACACGACCATCAACAACCTTACGGTATGGGGTTTCCAGGAAACCGAAGTTATTACATTTCGCATAAACAGAAAGCGAGTTGATCAAACCAATGTTTGGACCTTCCGGTGTTTCAATTGGACATACACGACCGTAGTGAGTTTGATGTACGTCACGTACTTCAAAGCCTGCACGTTCACGCGTCAAACCGCCGGGACCAAGCGCAGAAACACGACGTTTGTGCGTAATCTCAGATAACGGGTTGTTTTGGTCCATAAACTGAGACAACTGGCTTGAACCAAAGAATTCTTTGATTGCAGCAGCTACTGGCTTCGCATTGATCAAATCTTGCGGAGACAGGTTGTCAGTTTCAGCTTGGCTTAAACGTTCTTTAACAGCACGTTCAACACGTACAAGACCTACACGGAATTGGTTTTCTGTCATTTCACCAACAGAACGAACACGACGGTTACCCAAGTGATCGATATCGTCGACTTCACCTTTACCGTTACGGATTTCAACTAATGTTTTTAATACATCAGTGATATCTTCGTTCGAGAGAATGCCTTCAACTTCACGTGACTTCTGGTCTGTACCGACTTCGTAAGGACGACCCAAACGACGGTTGAACTTCATACGACCGACTGGAGACAAGTCATAGCGTTCAGAAGAGAAGAACAAGTTGTTGAATAAGTTTTCAGCAGCTTCTTTTGTTGGTGGTTCGCCCGGACGCATCACTTTGTAGATTTCTACCAATGCTTCTTCACGATTGCTCGTCGTATCTGCACGTAGAGAATCTGCAACGAATGAACCGCGGTCGATATCATTGGTGAACAGAATATTGAACTGCTTCACGCCGCCTTCTGCAATTTTCACCATGATTTCATGGCTTAATACAGTATTGGCTGCAATCACATCACCATCTTTTAATGGGATGTCTTCAGCAGTGATACGCTCATACAGGTACTCATCAGGCACTGCAAGTTTTTCAAGACCTGAAGCTTCCATTTGACGTACATGACGCGCATTGATACGTTTACCTTGCTCAACAATTGCCTTGCCATCCTTGTCCAGGATGTCAAATTGTGCCATTTCGCCACGCAGACGTTCAGGCACCAGGTCAATCTGGTAGCTACCCATGTCAAGATACACAGGTACTTTCTCGTAGAACATGTCGAGAATGTTTTCGTTGCTATAACCCAAGGCACGAAGCACCACAGTCGCAAGCAATTTACGACGACGGTCAATACGTACATAGACGAGGTCTTTGGCATCGAATTCAAAGTCTAACCATGAACCACGGTAAGGAATGATACGCGCTGAATAAAGGACTTTACCACTTGAGTGAGTCTTGCCTTTATCGTGGTCAAAGAATACGCCTGGTGAACGGTGTAATTGTGACACGATCACACGCTCGGTACCGTTAATCACAAAGGTACCGTTATCCGTCATTAATGGCATTTCGCCCATATAGACTTCTTGTTCACGTACGTCTTTAATTGACTTCGTTTCACGATCTTTCAGGATCAAACGAATTTTTACACGCATTGGTGCTGCATAAGTTGAGCCACGAAGAATACATTCGCGTACATCAAACTCAGGCTTACCAAGACTATACTCAACAAATTCTAAAGCAGCATTGCCAGAATAACTTTCAATAGGAAAAACTGAACGAAATGCGGCTTGGAGACCGATATCTTCGCGGTTTTTTGGTGATTTGCCATCTTGTAAGAATGTTCTGTACGAGTCGACTTGAATCGCGAGCAAGTACGGAGCATCCATGACGCTAGGCAATTTACCAAAATTCTTACGGATCCGTTTCTTTTCGGTATATGAGTATGCCATCTGGAGTCCTCGGAAAGTGTAAACCAAGCCCGCCTGCAGAACGGGCTCAGAAGGAATTACGCTGGCCGATATGGCCACCACTCTTTACAAATGCTGCAATTTTTAGTGGTATTAAAACGCTTATCAATATTTTTTAATGAAAAATATTGGTAAACGTTTGTTCATTATGTTTATTTTCAATTTGTATGATTTTTATATCATGCAAACAAAAATCGAGCCGATTATTGTAACGCAAAAAGGCTGATGACCCAAGAGCCATCAGCCAATTTTTGGAGCCGATTATAAAAAAACCGGCTCCCTTAAGAAATTACTTAAGAGTAACTGTAGCACCAGCTTCTTCAAGTTTCTTCTTAAGCTCTTCGCCTTCTTCTTTAGAAACGCCTTCTTTAAGAACTGCAGGAGCGCCTTCAACCATGTCTTTAGCTTCTTTCAAGCCAAGGCCAGTCGCTTCACGAACTGCTTTAATTACAGCAACTTTGTTCGCGCCGAAAGAAGTCAATTCAACATTGAATTCAGTTTGTTCTTCAGCAGCAGCAGCAGCTGGACCAGCAGCAACAGCTACAGCAGCAGCAGATACATTGAATTTCTCTTCGAAAGCAGAGATAAGTTCAACAAGTTCAAGAACAGTTTTTTCAGCAACTGCGTTTAGGATTTCTTCGTTTGTTAAAGCCATGAGATTAACTCCAAATGGGTATTGAATGATGTGTGTTTAAGTTTGAGCTTAAGCAGCTTCTGACTCGTTTTTCTCTTGAAGCGCTGTAAGTAAGCGGCCCAATTTCGAAATAGGAGCTTGAAGAACGTTTGCAAGCATAGTAAGCGCTTTCTCTTGGTTCGGAAGATTCGCGATTACGCTAACTTCTGCACCTTGATAAAGTTTGCCATCAAATGCAGCAGCTTTAAGTTCAAATGCTTTATTAGTTTTAGCGAATTCTTCGAACAAACGTGCAGCAGCACCCATGTCGTCTTCAGAATTCGAGAAAGCTAAGATTGTTGGGCCAACAAGGTTGTCGTTCAAGATATTGAATTGAGTATCTTGAAGAGCACGTTTAGCCAAAGTGTTACGAACGATACGTGTAGTAACACCAAGTTTACGCGCTTCAACACGTAGAGTAGTTAACTGCTCTACAGTCAAACCTTGGTAGTCAGCAACAACAGCAGCAAATGCAGTAGAAGCAACTTCAGCTACTTCAGCTACGATCTGTTTTTTGCCTTCGATAAGAAGAGCCATTGTAAAACCTCCTAACGGTGATTTATGTACTTACGCGAAGTACACTCCCAATTCGCAAGACCATCACTGGACTCACACGCGGAGGATGAACAAATCACACCACCGCGTCTACGCAGGCTGGGCTATTAAGAGAGAAGCATAAAACTCCCCTCGCCCGCGGTCTTTGACGCTGATAAATTTTCATTTATCAATTCAAAGTTTGCCTAAGTTTGCAAAATACGACGGAGCGTTTCTTGCGTAAGTTTTAAAGCAGCGCTTTAAAACTTACTCAGGGCTTTAAAATTCTGTAATAAGTCGAGACTTATTTAGAAACGTTTGCTACATCAACGATCAAACCAGGACCCATAGTTGAGCTCAAAGTGATCTTTTGAATGTATACGCCTTTAGACGTAGCAGGTTTCAAACGTTTCAAGTCAGCAACAAGTGCTTCAACGTTTTGACGAACAGCAGCAGCTTCAAAACCTACTTGACCGATCGCAGCATGGATAATACCAGCTTTGTCTACGCGGTAACGTGCTTGACCAGCTTTTGCATTTTTAACTGCAGTAGCAACGTCAGGAGTTACAGTACCCACTTTAGGGTTTGGCATTAAGCCACGTGGACCAAGGATCGTACCAAGTTTACCTACAACGCGCATTGCATCTGGAGCAGCAATTACTACATCAAAGTCAAGGTTACCCGCTTGGATGCTTTCAGCAAGATCATCGAAACCAACAACGTCTGCACCTTTAGCTTTAGCAGCTTCAGCAGCAGCGCCTTGAGCGAATACAGCTACACGTACAGTTTTACCAGTACCTGCAGGAAGTGTAGTCGCGCCACGAACAACTTGGTCAGATTTACGAGGATCAACACCTAGGTTTACCGCGATATCTAGAGATTCTTTGAATTTAGGAGCTGGAAGGCTCTCTAAAACTGCAACAGCTTCTTCTAGCGTGTAAACTTTGTGCGCTTCTACAGCAGCTACGATCGCTTTTTGACGTTTAGTTAATTTAGCCATGTCTTAAAGCTCCACTTCCAAGCCCATAGAACGCGCAGAACCAGCAATGGTACGTACACGTGCGTCTAAATCAGCACCAGTCAAATCTGGTTCTTTAGTAGTCGCGATTTCTTCGATTTGAGCACGAGTCAACTTACCAACTTTAGTTTTGTTAGGTACAGCTGAACCCTTCTGGATACCAGCAGCTTTCTTAAGAAGAACAGCAGCAGGTGGAGTTTTCATGATGAATGTGAACGACTTGTCGTTGTACACAGTGATCACGACTGGAATTGGCAGACCAGCTTCAACTTTTTGTGTCGCAGCATTGAATTCTTTACAGAATGCCATGATGTTCACACCACGTTGACCTAGTGCAGGACCAATCGGTGGAGATGGATTCGCTTTACCAGCTGGAACTTGCAGCTTGATATAGCCGTCAATCTTCTTAGCCATTTCAAATTACCTCTGGGTGCAAACGCCGGTGAAGGCTCCCCAATGATTTCAAGTAACGATACCGTTACAACAACAATGCCTGACTTATAAATAAGTCAGGCGTTTTCAACCCATACAAATTAGACTGATTTTTCGACTTGACGAAATTCCAATTCAACTTGAGTTGGTCGGTTAAATACATTAATGGTCAGCGTTAAACGCGACTTTTCGTACTGAACTTCTTCCACCACACCTTTAAAGTCGGTGAATGGCCCGTCAACCACGAGTAATTCTTCGCCTGGTTCAAACATCGTCTTAGGACGAGGTGCTTCGCCAGTATTGCGTACACGCGCAAGAATCGCATCTGCTTCTTTTTGCGTAATCGGTGCCGGTTTTTCAGCCGTACCACCAATAAAACCTAAAACTTTTGGACATTCTTTAACAATGTGCCAAGTATCATCGTTCATTTCCATTTCGACCAGGACATAGCCAGGAAAGAACTTACGCTCTGATTTACGCTTCTTGCCATCCTTCATTTCTACCACTTCTTCGGTAGGAACAAGGACTTCACCAAAGCTATCGGCAACAGCGCTACGCTGGATTCGATCATTAAGCGAACGCATCACTTGTTTTTCATAACCTGAATAGGCATGAATAATGTACCAACGTTTCATAGCTCTCTTACCCGATAATAAACTTCATTAACCAGCCTAAAATATAGTCAAAACACCACAATAAGATGGATGCAATTACGACTACAACAAGAACTTGCCAAGATGTGGACATCGTCTCTTGCTTGGTAGGCCAGGTCACTCGACGCAACTCAATTCGTGCATCTTTCAGCAGACGAATAAAGCCTTTGCCTTGATGGGTGGCGTATAATAAACCGAATGCTGCAACGATACAAGCCAAAATCACCCCAACGCGCACCCAAATATCATTCGCAGGTGCCCAGTACGCTGGTAAATATTGGTTTACCATCATTGCACCAACCAATAAAATCAAGGCGATAACCCATAGAACCATGTCTAATGGAGAACCAGAACTTACATCTACTGCAGGATTATTTCTTTGAGGAATTGCCGCTTCGCCTAATGCGTCGCGTGATTTTTCATTCGACATTTTTGTACTCGTCGTAGGTTTCGCGACTTATTATATGACCAATTTTGCCGACATCAAGCGTCTTTTTAGAAACTTGGCAGGTCAGGAGGGACTCGAACCCCCAACATTCGGTTTTGGAGACCGACGCTCTACCAATTGAACTACTGACCTGCAAAACAACAAGTTGGAGCCTAAGCTCCAACCTGCTTGTCTTATTCTATGATTATGCAGTTACTTTAGCAACTACACCAGCACCCACTGTACGACCGCCTTCACGGATCGCAAAACGTAGACCTGGGTCCATTGCGATTGGGTGGATTAGCTCTACTGACATCTCAACGTTGTCACCAGGCATAACCATTTCCACGCCTTCTTTAAGCGCGATCGCACCAGTTACGTCCGTAGTACGGAAGTAGAACTGTGGACGGTAACCGTTAAGGAATGGAGTGTGACGACCACCTTCTTCTTTAGAAAGTACGTATACTTCCGCATCGAATTTAGTGTGTGGCTTGATCGCACCTGGTTTAGTCAATACTTGACCACGTTGTACGTCTTCACGCTTAGTACCACGAAGAAGAACACCACAGTTCTCGCCCGCACGACCTTCGTCAAGAAGTTTACGGAACATTTCTACACCGGTTACTGTAGTAGTTTGAGTATCACGGATACCAACGATTTCTACAGACTCACCTACTTTAACGATACCAGTCTCAACACGGCCAGTTACTACTGTACCACGACCAGAGATTGAGAATACGTCTTCAATTGGCATAAGGAATGGAAGGTCAATTGCACGCTCTGGCTCTGGAATGTAAGAGTCAAGTGCTTCAACAAGCGCAACTACAGCTGGCTCGCCGTATTGGCTGTCATCACCGTTAAGCGCAAGAAGAGCAGAACCACGGATCACTGGAGTGTCATCACCCGGGAAGTCGTAAGTAGAAAGAAGTTCACGAACTTCCATTTCAACTAGTTCAAGAAGCTCTTCGTCGTCTACAAGGTCGCATTTGTTCAAGAATACAACGATGTAAGGTACACCTACCTGACGAGAAAGCAGGATGTGTTCACGAGTCTGTGGCATAGGACCATCAGTCGCAGCACATACAAGGATCGCACCATCCATCTGAGCAGCACCAGTAATCATGTTTTTAACATAATCGGCGTGGCCCGGGCAGTCTACGTGAGCGTAGTGACGAGTTGGAGAATCGTATTCTACGTGTGAAGTATTAATTGTAATACCACGTGCTTTTTCTTCTGGTGCAGAGTCGATTGCAGCGTAGTCTTTCGCTTCGCCACCGAATTTCTTCGCACATACAGTTGCAATTGCAGCTGTTAAAGTTGTTTTACCATGGTCAACGTGACCAATTGTGCCCACGTTAACGTGTGGCTTATTACGTTCAAACTTAGCCTTAGCCATGTTAATCTTCCTCGTTTACGTCGAACACAATTCTGAGTAAAACCCAGCTCCGACATATCGTTTAAAAAAACCGAACACCAAATACTTGAAAAGCAGACTAAATAGCCTGCTTTTGGAATTTCTTTGCAACAGAGTTGCTAAACTGTAATCTGGAGCTCTTATCGAGATTTGAACTCGAGACCTCTCCCTTACCAAGGGAGTGCTCTACCACTGAGCTATAAGAGCAAATATTAGTACTTCAATGGAGCGGGAGACGAGGGTCGAACTCGCGACATGTAGCTTGGAAGGCTACCGCTCTACCAACTGAGCTACTCCCGCACGATGTTGGTACAAACCACTTATTGAAGTCTTAAAATTGGTGGTGAGGGAAGGATTCGAACCTTCGAAACTTTCGTAGCGGAGTTACAGTCCGCCCCCTTTGACCGCTCGGGAACCTCACCATTTTTTACACTTACATCAGTGCTGTTCATTACTTCACACTACCAAACCTCTAAGATGGTGCCGGCACACGGATTCGAACTGTGGACCTACTGATTACAAGTCAGTTGCTCTACCAACTGAGCTATGCCGGCGTTTCTTAGTGTTTCGTACGTTTCGTATCGGAACGGTGTGCAGTTTAGCAAAACTCAGAATCCTTGCAAGTGTTTTTTTCAAAAAAAACCTCAAAAACTCATAAAATCAAACCATTTGATGATAATTCAACCGCTTTGATCACTGCGCGAGCTTTTATTTGGGTTTCATTCCACTCAGATTCAGGATTTGAGTCGGCAACTAACCCTGCTCCAGCCTGAACATAGACCTTATTTTCGCGAATGACACAGGTACGAATCGCAATCGACATGTCCATTTCGCCATGCCAGCCTAAATAACCAACAGCGCCACCGAAAATTCCACGTTTTACCGGCTCAACTTCATCAATAATTTCCATGGCACGGATTTTTGGCGCGCCTGAAAGTGTGCCTGCGGGGAAAGTTGCCTTAAAAACGTCCAGAGCATCGACATCATCACGTACTTCACCCTGCACATTGGAGACAATATGCATCACATGTGAATAACGTTCGATCACCATTTGATCAGTTACCTGCACTTTGCCAATTTTTGCAATGCGTCCCACATCATTACGTCCCAGATCAATCAGCATGACATGTTCAGCAATTTCTTTTTCGTCAGAGAGTAAGTCCTGCTCAAGTGCCAGATCTTCTTCTTTGGTTTTGCCACGTGGACGGGTTCCCGCTAATGGACGAACTGTGGCAATACCATTTTCCAGACGGGACAGAATTTCAGGAGAGGAACCGACAATATGGAATGGCGTGTTATTTTCCAAGGTCTGCCCTTGCACCAGGAACAAATACGGCGATGGATTGAGATGACGCAGCGCACGATACACCTGTAGCGGGTCACCGTCGAAGTCAGACACCATCCGGTGCCCGGGTACGACCTGCATTACATCTCCAGCACGAATATACTCTTTGACCTTTTCCACCGAAGCAATGAAGTTGTCATGTCCGGTGAGGGACTCAAAATGTGGCGGCGTATGTTTTTCAGCTTTAAGGCTGATGGGCGTGGCCAGAATATTTTCCAATTCATTTAATTGTTCATGTGCTTTTTCATAAGAACCCGGGGCAGTGGCATCCGCATGTACAATTAAGAACAAGGTATCTTTCAGGTTATCAAAGACAATCACTGTTTTAGAGAGCATCATCCAGATATCTGGCAAGCCGACCGGATCCGCTTCCGGCACATTTTTTAATTTCGGTTCGATATAACGCACCGCGTCATAACCAAAGTAACCGACTAATCCACCAGTAAAACTCGGTAGGTCCGGTAATTCTGCCTGGGTTGGCACCTTAAATTGCGCCTGAAAGTCGCGAATATATTGAAATGGGTCCGCACAGTGCTGCTTTTCAATCGAATCATCTGCGTGCTGTACCGTCAACTCGCCTGCATTGCAGGAAAATACCGTGGATTCACCTAGTCCAATAATCGAATAGCGTGCCCAGTTCTCACCACCTTCTACAGACTCGAATAAATAAGCCTGCTGATGCTGTTTAAGCCGAGCAAAAATAGAAAGTGGTGTATCGGTATCTGCCAGACGCTGACGATAAACAGGAATGAGGTTATAGCCTTGCGCAGCAAGTTGCTGGAATTGTGCTTGAGTGGTCATGCGGTTTTTCTCTTTAAATTAGGGTTACTCAGTATGTAAATAGAATTGAACTGAGCGACGCCATCGAAAAACCTTACAACTATTCATTTTCTTTCCTTAGTACGCGTATTAGGCAAGTAATTCTCTAAGATCATCCACAATCTGCTGTGGCTGACAATCTGCAATATTTTCACCATGATTATAGCCATAGCTGACTACAACACAATCAATCCCGGCGCGGCGCGCAGCTTCGACATCATTGGAAGAATCTCCAATAAGCAAAACCTGTTCTTTACTTACGCCATAATGTTCAACACAGTGCAGCAACTGGCGTGGGTGCGGTTTACGTTCAGTAAAACGGTCACCACCAATGGTATCGGCAAAATAATGAGCCATATCCAAGGTATCTAAGATACTGCGGGCAGGAAGTTCAGGCTTATTGGTCACACAAATCAGGGTTTTACCTTGGGCTTTAGCCCAGTCCAGAAATTTCAGGATTCCCGGAAAAGGAACGGTATCGACGCAGGGATCGACATTATAGATATCCAGAAAAGTCGTTAAGAGTTCCTGATGCTGTGCCGGTGTGACTTCACCCACCAGATGCTGGAGTACACTTTCACAGAATATCGACGTGCCCTTACCTATCCAGGTCCGTACCTGCTCTTCAGTTACCAGAGGCAATTGCAGCACATTCAGGCTCATATTCATGGCGCGATACAGATCATGTGCTGAATCCACCAAGGTACCATCCAGATCAAACAAGATCAGTTCACGCTTTTCTAATTGTGCAATAGACATCCCGACCCTCTTTTATAATGTGCGCAGCCACAAAAAAGGCATGCGCTATGCATGCCTTGATTGTAACCAATCATCAGCTTATTTGAACAACAACCAAGCCATAATTGCCAAAATAATCAGCACAATCACTGAAATCAAACCTACAGATACATTTTTCTGGGTTTCTTTTTCCTGTTCTACACGTGATACAGGCTGCTCAACCGGAATTGGGGTAGGCTCTGGTTTTACCGCATTAATGTCCACGCCTTCCGGAATAGGTGCCGGTTTTGGAATACCGACATTGGTTGGCATGCCATCACGGGTTAATTGTACCGTAGCATCACGATGTTTCAGTTCCGGCATTCCCTGATCATTCATTTGCTGTGCAGGTGTAGGCTCAGCGACTTCGACCTGTTCCACGACTTTTTCTGCCGTTGCTTCAATTTCTGCTGGAACCTCTACTGCAGCCGCAGGCGCCATTACTGAAAATTTCAAGCTGGCAAACTGAACAATGTCATCCTGCTTTAATAAGGTTTCTTGCGCAATCTGCACATCATTGACGAAAGTGCCATTCGATGAACCCAAATCCTGCACCCAGAGCGCATCATCCTTTAGTAAAAATGCCGCATGTTTACGGGAGATTTCCGCAGCCTGTAACACGATATCTGCCGCCTGATGACGCCCCACCAGCATGTCACGGTCAATGCTAATTTCCTGTCCTGTTAAGTCGCCTGTAATCGCGTGTATTTTCCAAGTCATGAAAGTTACTTCTCTGTTCTCTTTGACATTATCATAACATGCTGTCTGCAAATGCGAATGACTTAGCTTTTGGGTCTAAGTGTGGTTGTTGTAACGGTATTTTTACTTTTTTCTACCTGTTGGACGGGTTCTACCACTTGTCGCTGAATCACTGGTTCTATCGCTACCGGCGTAACAACTACATTGGCTGGCTGCGCCTGAACGGGTGCGGTCGGCACAGTTTGATAAGTCGAGTTTTGCAATGGCGTTCTGGATACTGGAATTCGCTGTTGATACACATCTTCAACACTTTCTGGCAGCTTGGCAAAGTTCCCGTCCGAATCGAGTGCGAGTTGCAGACTATATAGCTGACTATAGCGTTGTTGGGTCAGTTTACGCACTGCATTTTTATCGCCTACAATGGTTGGATGGATAAAAATCAGCAGGTTACGCTTCTGATTGGACTTACCTTCTGAACGGAATAAACGTCCCAAGCCTGGAATCGCACCCAGACCAGGTACAGCCTGACGCCCATAACTGGTGTTATCTGAGATCAAACCACCAAGGACAATGGTTTGTCCATGTTCGGCCAGAATTGAGGTTTTGATCGCTCGCTTGCTGGTGACCAGATCCTGTGCCTGCCCTTTACTGGCCTTGACATCAGAAACTTCCTGTTCCACTTCCAGGCGTACCGTACCATCTTCGCCAATATGCGGGACCACCTTTAAAGTGACCCCGACATCCTTGCGTTCAATGGTGGTATAGGGATTAGCAACTCCAGCAGCACCTGTAGACACTGAGCCTGTCACAAAAGGTACGTTTTCACCCACCACAATATAAGCTTCTTCATTATCCATGGTCACAATCGACGGCGTAGACAACAGGTTGGATTTAGTGGTTTCTTTGAGTGCCTGAATCATCGCACCATACAGACGACGGGAACCATCACTGCCTTCACGATAATCACCGAGTACCAGTGAACTGCCCGCGCCCACGGCACTTGCAGCACCTGCACCACCACCGGTGAGATAACCGGCCGCAATATTTTTCAGACTAGTCCCAAAATTATCGAAGTTCACCAGCCCAATCCCACTGCTGATATCACCCAAGGCCCATTGCACACCGAGTTGATCCGCATCGGTTCCTTCCACTTCAATAATCGCGGCTTCGATCAGCACCTGTTGACGACGGATATCCAGCTGGTCAATTGCTGATTCAATTTCTCGCATCAGTTGTGGATCCGCTTTCACCACCAGAGAATTTTGCGTGGTATCGGCAATAATACTGACGCTATTACCATTAAAACTGGTAATTCCGCCCTGCTCATTATTCATGCCGGTATTCAGCTGAATGCCTGAAGAGGTGTTGCTACTCGAACCCGTACTGGTATTGTTGTTATTTAAATTGCTGCTGGAACTGAGTGAAGACGAGGTCGAGGTTGTGCTACCTGAATTTGAATTACTACTGTTCACCGCCTGCCCGCTCACCAGCCCCTGCAAGATTTCCGCAAGATTTTTGGCACTGGCATATTTCAGACGAAAAACTTTTAAACCGCCCAAACGATCCGCAGCCGGCACATCCAGAGTTTCGATCACTTGACGCACCCGTTTGCGCGTCGTGGGATCACCTTTGATGATGATCCGGTTGGTACGAGTATCTGCAATCACCCGCACCCGTGAACCGCGGACATCTTTAGCTCCACCGGTGGCAGTCATGGACTCGATCAGTCCAATCATTTCTTCGGCCTGACTGGATTGTAAACTGACCGCTTCAATATCATTTTGACCGGTGCCATCCAGATTACGAATAATGGTTTCCAGCTGGTAAATATTGCTGGCACGATCCGACACAATTAAGGCATTCGTACCCGGCACCGCCGCCAAATGGGCAAACTGCGGCATTAAAGGACGTAATGCAGGAATCAAGTCATTCGGATTGGTATTTTCCAGCCACAACACTCGGGTCACAATCTGGTCACCACTGGCACGGCTTCTGGCATCATAGGGAATGCCTGAGCTTTTGACATTGCTGTCCGGAACCAGCTTGATGGTGTTACCCGAAGGAATCGCCACCACACCATTGACATTCAGTACGCCTAAAAACAGGTCATAGACTTCATTTTTATTCAGGGCTTTATTGGAGATGACCGTCACGTTGCCACGTACCCGCGGATCGACTGCGAAGTTTTTGCCGGTAATATCGGCCACTTCATTAATGAATGCAGTTAAGTCAGCATCTCGAAGGTTGATTTTCCAGGTTTGTGCATAACTCGCCGTACTGACCATAGCCATTAACGGTGCGGCCACACAGAATGCCCATGCTGATCGATTATTATTAAATAAAGCCATAAACTTTCGTGTTTCCTAACCCTATGCGTGATGACACATCACTTCAAATCTTGTTGTATGGTCATCACCTGATCACCACGTTTTATTTCGAGTTTGACCTGACCTTCACGTCGGGCCTGTTCCAGTAATTGTGCTTCGGTCTGTCCCTGGCTCAGCGTCTGGCCATTTAAAGACAAAATCCGGTCGCCCGGTCTTAAACCCAGGCGATTACGCAGTGCAGCCGGCGTCCGTGAAGTCACTTCATAACTACCATCTGCTGCACTCACCCCCATATTCTGTAAATACTGGTCTTTGTTTTCCTGCATCTGCTGGATGGCCCGACCAATTTCATTCTGTGGCGAAGGCTGCTCAGGCATACCACTATTAGAAGGCATAGCAGGCATTGAACTTGAAGATGCTGATGTTTCCGGCACAATCGGCTGATTCAAGCCATTTTCCAGACCTTTGAATAAGATTTCCTGAGTAGCACCTGTGGATCGACGCAAAATAACCCGATCCCAATGCACTTCAGCCAACTCAAAACCGCTATTGGCCAACATTTCCCCGACACGGTAACGATCGACCTGATCATTGATTTTCAGTACCGCAGAAGAGTTATAACTTGGACTGGCGACCATCACCCCTTGTAAAATGATATTGGCGGTTTCAACCACACCCGCAGACTGCCCAACTTCCTGAAACAGCGAAAATGCACCGATATTCGGAATTTGCGGCTGTTGCGAACCCAGTTCAACCCGATCCAGCTGCATGGCCTGGGGTGGAGCTATCAGCAACCAGAACAAAGCCGCCAGCTTCCAGCATAGATACAGGATGAGCAGTAACAAAACCACAGGTGCAGCACGATTGAGCTGTTTCAGTTCAATATTTTTTAAATCATTCAGAGAAACTGTCATCAATTCAAGCCTCCCATTAAGGGTTGGCGGGTACTGATCACATAGGTATCTAATCCGGCTTTACCTTCATAAGAAGGTGCATTCATTAAAAAGCGCTGGGTGAGCTGGATATCCAGCATCAGACTCGGATCAAGCTTGATATTCAGCATACGTTGATCGCGACTATCCCGAACATCAACTAACAGCTGTCCACTTTCATCTGCGAGTTTTCCAGTCATGGCGGGTACATTCATGCGTTCCTGGCGCTGAGCAAATGTATAAATCAGCTCACCACCCGCCCATTGCATTTGCCCAGTCACCTGACTGAAACCCTGTTCTTTTTTATATTTAAAATCCAGATCTTTAAACTGAATCGCAGTACTCGGCCATTGCCAGTCTGCAAGTTTTTTTAGAGTTTCAGGCGCGATCTGCCCTTCAAGATTTTTGACAATCAAAGACTTATTCAGACCATAAGCCATGATCCCGGAAAGCTGGGTATTGCCGCTATGCAAATCCACATGTGCCCCAACCCGCAGCAACAGCAAATCCAGAGGCCGTACTTTCCAGTTCAGACTGCCCCGAAGATTGCCTTTTTTCCAGTCCGCACTTCCCTGCCAGATATTTCCGTTTACATTAAGCAACGTCTGGTTATTTTTATAAAATTTTGAAATTAACCAGGCTGCTGGCACTTGTAATACGACAAAAATAAAAAATGCAACAAGAGCAAGGATCAACCATCTTAAAGTTTTCGGTTTACTGCTCATCCCCACCACGACCAATCGCTCAAGTCCAAATCCCCATTTATAATTTTCCCCTTATACCCACACATTATGCACACTTTTCTGCCAACGCCAATTCATAGATATAAAAAAACCAAGCAGGTATGCTTGGTTTAATGATCATAGACTGTCTGTATGACAGCCTAATGACCAGATCAAATGAAGGCTTAGATCAGGAAATCGTCCAGCTTTGCGCCTTTTTCCAATTCAGCCACCAACCAGCGCGGCTGTTTACCACGGCCAGTCCAGGTATCGTCCGGATTGCTTTTGCTACGGTAACGCGGTTCAACCGACTTACGTGACGATTTCTTACGCTTAGATGCACCAAATTCAAGTAACTGTTCAACCGTCATACCAACTTTCTCAGCAACTGCCAAGATTTGCTGATAAGCGTCTTCAATTTCTTGATCTTTTTTTGAAGCAATCAGCGATTCTGCTTCTGCTTGTAAACGTTTTAACTCTTCTACTGATAAATGCGTAATATCTGGCATAATGCTCTCCGAAAAATAATATTATTCATTTTATTAAATAATAGACCCATCATATTTATATTAAATAAAACATTCAATATAAAACCTTAAAGCAATAACAATAAAGTTTAAAAAAAATTACAAAATAAAATGCTTCATTCATTTTTAAATTTCATGTTGAACGCTTAATTCAAGTGCTTTGATTTTTTCGCGAATATGTTCCGGAATTTCTGTTTTCTGCATGGTCTTTTTATCGACACAGACAATAACTGCTTCTGAAGTAGCAACAATACTTTGCTGTTTTTCACTCCATAATACATATTGCATTCTAACTGCACTATTACGGATTTCTTCAATACGTGCTGCCACTTTTAAATGATCAGGAAAAACCACGGGTTTTAAATAACGGCACTGATTGGATGCCACTACGGTAGATACCGATTCAGTGAGAATTTCTAATTGGGTTAAATAAGCTAGACGTGCACTTTCGACATAACGGTAATACATGGCATTATTGACATGTCCAAAGGCGTCCATATCGCCCCATGCAACTGTTTGTTCATAAATAACTGGATATTGTTTTAATTCTGACATCATTATTCTCAAGTCTTAATTTCTATAAAGTTTACATTCGATTCAAATACTGCATTTAACTGCTGTAGCAAGTCCTCCCGATCTTGTAAGGCAGCTTTAATTCTTAAATAACTCATCCGGATATCATCCGGATATAAGTCGAGCAATTGCTGAGCTTGATCTGTATAGCCTGTAGCTTGCAACACATGCCATTTCGCAAAGCTTAAAATCGGTAATGCCGGATATTTGGCTTCCCAGTGCGAAATCTGTTGTGCAATCGCATCATAATCTGGATTTTGCCGCAATAACTGTTGCTGGAACCACAAATAAAAGACATCCTGATTAAATTGCTGTTCCATTAAATGAATCGCAAGCACTTCATGCTCGGCACTCATTTCTGGCATTCTAAATAATAATTTCAACCATAATAATTTGACCGAATAGTCACGATCAAATATCTGAGGTTTTAAATCTAAATAACGTTGCTGTAAATAAAATAAATCGTCCTGTGTGGCTTGGTCATAGGCCAGTAATAATTGTTCCAGCCATGATTTTTTTACTTCTTGGTCTAAATGCCCATATTGAGTCGAGCGTAAATATAACCAGGGAAACTGCATGGCAAATACTCCCCATAATGCAACAAGGCGCTGCTCATAGGCTGTTTTAACCTGCATTAACCAAGGTGATAATTCATGCTGATTTAAAAACTCCAAATGGGTAAGTGCTTGTTCACCTTGCTGTTGTGATAAATAAATTTCAATCCGTTGCAATTCTGCCAATTCAAATGCCATGGGATTGGATTGGTTTAAAGCAGTTAATGCATGGGTATATTGCTGTTGTCCCCAAGATAAACGTGCATCAATAATATGCTTGAGTAAACCCGACTTGGTGAAAGACTGCTGAATAAAATCCCGCTGATCCTGAGCAGCGTTTAATAACCAGATGACTGCCAATTGTTCATAAGGGTGCAAGCGGGAAAAACTAAAGACTGTTTCAGTTTTACGCTGTTCACGGCTGCGATACTGCTTGATCGCATACCAGATGCAATGCATCAAAAAACTTACACTGACCAAGGATGCGGCCAAAAACCAGAGGGTGGTTTGTAACTGCCACTCGCGCCAATACAGATAGACATAGCCAGCCCCATGTCCATAACTCAGGATACTCAGCACCGCAATGCCAAGCAGGCAGACAAATAAATAGGCCAGCAGAATCTGTTTCATAAGCAATTAGCCCACTAGGGTGCGTGTGTTTAATAATGGAATCGGAGTAATCGGGGTGGCCTTAATTTGATTCAATTGCTGAATCCATTTTTGGCTCTGTGCATCCGGCAATTGCTCCAAGACTTCAATCACGGCATTCAGTGCTTGCTGAAAAGCGACGGATTGGTCTTTTTGCAAGGTATTTTGTGCGATGAGCAAGCGCAATTGGGCCTCTTTCAGTACCAGATGCCGTTGCATCAAGACTATGCTTGGCTGATCTGCGGATTCAATCTGAACCCAGCGCTGCCAGAAAGAGCGTTGAGTTTCTGGACGCTGACGATATGGTGTCCGAATTTCTTTTTCAATTTCAGTATCCATCTGCACCAAAACTTCTTTTACTTTATTTTGCTGCACTAATCGGCTGTTCACGAATTTTTTCAGCATGTCCTGATCTTTTGCAATTACTTGCTGCAAACTACTGACCAAGGCAGGCGCTAAAATATAATCATCCAGCTCATTGGATAACTGATTTAATTTCTCAATCGCAGTGGCGTATTGTTGCTGTTGCAGTGCAAATTCGATCAGATCCAGATGTTGCTGTACTAAGGCAATATCATTCTGTGTTTCATTAGCTACCGCTTCACTTACTGGCGCTTTTGCTGAAGTAGCCCTAGCACTTTCCTGCTGAGCAGAAATCTGGCGTTTTAAAGCCACGAACTGATCATTGAGATTGGCATTTTGCTGCTGTAACTGATTGATGCTTTGATTGAATTCAGTCTGTGCTGTATTCAGAACATGAAAGTCATAGCTAAGCTTGATGAGCCACGCCATACTCAAGATGAACACTACAATGAATAGTTTCTTCATGCGTTCCCTAATATCAGCCTCATTTTCTGCAAGATCGTATTTGCCTCTAAATCATCGACTTGTACGAATTGAAAACTTGCCTGATGCTGCTGTTGATATTCCCCAAGAATAGTGGCCAAACGTGGCCCCAAAACCAAATAACAGGCTTGCTGTATGAACTCTGCACTATCCTGCATAATTGCCAGCCAGTTTAACCAGCTTGCCTCACTAGTGATCAGAACTGCAAAACGCTGCTGCCTCTTAAGCAGCGACAAGTTCTCTGCCAAAATCGTTACCGTCGTTTCAGGACATTGCCGCCGGTACAAAATAAAGTTTAAAACTTTAATATTGCTGGCACGTAAATGATCCATCATAAATTGACGACCGCCTTCTCCGCGCCAGAAGGCTACACCTGAGCCAGAAGCCAGTTGCTTCAACACAGGCAATTGCAGCATGCCTTCCGAGGTTTCGACCTCAGGCACATGACTATGAATGCCGTAGCTCGCCAATGCCTGTTCAGTGGCTTTGCCCACTGCCACCCAATGCACCTGCGCCAAGGCCGAGAGCTTAATACCCGCCTGTTGTAAATATTGCATGCCAATCTGAGCGGCCGTCGGGCTAACCACCACAATAATCTGTGCCTGCTCCAGCTGCTGATACAAACTCGACAGCTCATCGGAATAAGGCATGGCATGCAGTTCGAGCAAAGGCAATTCTAAAACAGACACTTGCGCTGCCTGTAACTGCTGGGTCAAACCTGCAGCACGATCACTGGGGCGGGTATTAATCAATAACATCAGTGTGAATAGAGTGCTTTCAGCAACTCGCCAGCACCTTGATCAAGCAAGTCTTTTGCCAGCTTCACACCCAATTGCTCTGCATCTGCCGTTTTTCCAGTCTGCTGTGCCCGGAGCAAAACTGCTCCATCGATACTGCCTACACGACCTTCGATTGAAATCACACCCTCTTTGAGCGTGGCATAACCGGCAATCGGCACCTGACAGCCGCCTTCTAGATAGGCATTAAAGGCACGTTCGGCACGTACACACGCATCTGTATCCGCATGCAGGAGTGGCTGAATCAAGTCCAGCACCGTCTGATCATGAGTACGGCATTCCAAACCTAGCGCACCTTGACCCACGGCCGGCAGACTGACTTCAGGCGTCAGAGTATGACGAATGCGTTCTGCCAGACCCAAGCGTTTTAAACCGGCACTGGCCAGAATAATCGCATCATACTGACCAGCATCCAGTTTGGACAAGCGTGTGCCGACATTACCGCGTAAATCGATAATATCCAGATCTGGACGCTGTTTTAAAATCTGGGTTTTACGGCGCAAGCTTGAGGTTCCGACTTTGGCGCCTTGTGGCAATTCTTCAAAACTAGTGTAGGTATTCGACACAAAGGCATCTAAGGGATCTTCACGTTCACAGATCACTGCCAGACTCAGACCTTCGGGCAAGGCCATCGGGACATCTTTCATGGAATGCACAGCCAGATCTGCACGACCATCCAGTAAAGCGGCTTCTAATTCTTTTACAAACAGTCCTTTTCCACCAATTTTAGCCAGTGGTGTATCTAGAATTTTATCGCCCTGTGTAACAAAAGTGACTAACTCAACCTGCAAACCAGCTTGCAAATCTTGTAGGCGCGCACGGATGTGTTCCGCTTGCCAAAGCGCAAGTGGACTTTGTCGAGTTGCAATTTTTAGGGTCTTCATAAATTTCAATAACAGTAAATGAGAACAATAGTCTAAACTTAACCTGCTCACTTGAAAATGCAAGTGAATTTATATAAGTTTCAACTCAATGCTCTCATTCATCCCCTGCTAAAGCTTTTGAATCCGATCTCGTAAAAACGGTAAATGTCGCCGACTAACCGCCAAACGATCGTCCAGCTCACGACAACGTACCTGATACTGACCAGAACTCACCACTTCCAGACCATCCAGATAATGCACCGAGATCAAGGCATTACGATGAATCCGGATAAACTGGTTCCCAAACTCCTGCTCTAACTCCTTTAAGGTTTCATCAATCAATACACTGCCGTTTTTATGACGCACAGTGACATATTTCTGATCCGCCAGAAAATAATAGATATTTTCAACTGGCACCAATTCGACACCACGATAGGTCTTTGCCGCAATCTGCTGGCGGCTGATATTGATTTCGTCCATATTTTCTTTTTGTTTTAGTTGGCTCATTTGAGCTTGGGTAAGTTTAGTTAAGTGCTCTAAAACCTGTGCCAATTCCTGTTGCATCACCGGTTTAAGCAAGTAGCCTTCGGCATTTGATTTAAATGCATCCAGCGCATGTTGGTCATAGGCCGTACAAAAGACAATGGCCGGCATTGGATCCAGTTGACGCAAATGTTGCGCACAAGCTAGTCCATTCATTTCAGGCATTTGAATATCTAATAGGATGACATCGGGTTCGTATTGGTGAGCCAGATCAATCGCTTGACGGCCATGGCTTGCTGTCGCCACCACATCATGCCCCAGTTGAGAGACCAAACGTGATAAACGCTCGACGGCCAAAGGCTCATCATCACAAATCAGGATGTCCATTTCTCCTCCTTACCCAGTTAACCTCATCAGATGAATGATAAAGCCAACTGCGATTTCTTTGATTTATTTTTATTTATATTGATATCGCACTACCGTCGTAAACATCCCTTCGCCGGCAAAGGTTTGAAAAGTCACACTAGGTCCATAATAAGCTTGCAGACGCTGTCTAACATTTTCTATTGCAATACCATGTCCCTTTTTTAAAATTTTATTATCCTGTGCATAAGGGTTGGTTATGATGATATTAATTTGATTTTGCAATATTTCAACCAATATGCTTATGGTACTCTTTGTGAGAATTTTTTCAACTCCATGGAAAATACTATTTTCTAACAAGGGTTGTAAAGTTAATAATGGAATTTGAACTTGTGAGTATAAGTCTTTGTTTTCTAACTTCCATTCCACCTGCAAACGCTCACCTAGACGGATCTGCTCAATCTCCAGATAGCGCTGGCACAGATCAATTTCCTCCTGCAGGTTGACCAGTTTTAATTCCTGAAAACTGGCACGAAATAACCGTGACAAATTCAACAGCATGTGCTCGGCTTTATCCGGATCGATACTGATCAGGCTGATCACACTATTCATGCTGTTAAACAGGAAATGCGGCTGAATCCGTGCCTGCATGGCCTGAATTCTAGCATTCAGCTCGCTATGCTGCTGCTGCTCCCATTGTTCACGCAAGTAAAGATAACGAAAACAGAAGGTTCCCAGTAAAATTCCCAGACTTAAATGGAGTCCAACCTGATCCAGCGCAATCGCCAGGTTTAAATCCTGAAAATTAAAATTCTGTCCAAAATATATCAAGATATTCAGGTTCACCGTAGTGAGCAGTACAATTGCCTGTAACAGCAGAAATCCAGAAATCAAAGCCAGTTTGATTCCCATACGTTGAAAGGCTTGATGGAACAGCTCGACCAGTGCTGCAAAACATAACAGTACCCAGTTGATATACAGGATATATTGCAGCAGGTGCATTCCATTCAAAGCCTGCCAGGATTGCGCTTCTGCAAGCGCCAGAATCATGGCCAGAATATTGCCGCCAGCAAACAGTTCCAGCAAATAGCGTAGATTGCCGATCTGGCTAAAAAAATAGGAATTTTGCGTCTGTTCGTTTATCGATGTAAAAGATTGAGCAGATGTGACTTCGGCAATGGGCTTTGAATTTGTTATACTCTTTTTCGTTCTACTGCTTTTAATCTGATTGAGCCGACATGACCACATCTTCTAATTCCTCTAATCCATCACACGCCCATACTTCGGGTATGTGGGGCGGTCGTTTCTCTGAAGCGACTGATGCTTTTGTTGCTGAATTTACAGCATCTGTTCAATTTGACCAACGTTTTTATAAACAAGATATTGCAGGCTCGATTGCCCATGCAACCATGCTGGCAAAAGTGGGCGTACTGACCACGCAAGAACGCGATGACATTATTGAAGGTCTGACAGCGATTCAAGCCGATATTGAAGCAGGCAACTTTGAATGGCGCATTGATTTAGAAGATGTCCACATGAACATTGAGTCACGCCTGACTCAACGTATCGGCATTACTGGCAAGAAACTGCATACCGGTCGTAGCCGTAATGACCAGGTGGCTACAGATATCCGTCTTTATGTACGCGATGAAATCGATAGCATCCTGGAATTACTGAAAAAATTACAAAAAGGTATTTTAAGCTTAGCGGCTAAAAACACCGACACCATCATGCCTGGCTTCACCCACTTGCAAACCGCTCAGCCAGTGACTTTTGGTCATCATCTCATGGCTTGGTTTGAAATGCTGGTACGCGATTCAGAACGTCTGATTGATTGCCGTAAGCGTGTCAACCGTATGCCGCTTGGTTCTGCTGCACTTGCAGGTACTACTTATCCAATCGACCGTGCTTATACTGCTGAACTGCTAGGTTTTGAAGCTGTTGCTGAAAACTCGCTGGATGCAGTATCGGATCGTGACTTTGCGATTGAATTTAATGCCGCTGCATCTTTAATTATGATGCATTTATCACGTATGTCTGAAGAACTGATTCTATGGACATCTGCACAGTTCAAATTCGTGAATATTCCAGATCGCTTCTGTACTGGCTCTTCAATCATGCCGCAGAAGAAAAATCCGGATGTGCCTGAACTGGTACGTGGTAAAACCGGCCGTGTCTATGGCGATTTGATGAGCCTGCTGACTTTAATGAAAGGCCAGCCTCTAGCCTATAACAAAGACAATCAGGAAGATAAAGAGCCATTGTTCGATGCGATCGATACAGTTCGTGGTTCACTCATGGCATTTGCTGACATGATTCCTGCACTGGTTCCAAACATTGCTGAAATGCGCGAAGCAGCGCTGCGTGGTTTCTCAACTGCGACTGACCTAGCTGATTACCTGGTGAAAAACGGCGTTGCATTCCGTGATGCGCACGAGATTGTAGGTAAAGCGGTTGCACTCGGTGTACAAGAATCTAAAGACCTGTCTGAATTGACACTCGAACAACTGCAACAGTTCTCTGACCTGATTCAAGCAGACGTATTTGAAAAAGCCCTAACTCTTGAAGCTTCGGTGAATGCCCGTAATCACATTGGTGGCACCGCGCCTGCTCAAGTGAAAGCAGCCATTGAGCGTGCACATGCGCGTTTGGAACAACTTTACGCATAATTTTGGAGTATGGATATGTCTCGACAAGTTTTTTGCCGTAAGTATCAGGCGGACATGGAAGGTTTAGACTTTGCTCCATTCCCGGGGCCAAAGGGTCAGGAATTGTTTGACACCGTGTCTAAACAGGCTTGGCAAGAATGGCTAAAACACCAGACTACGCTAATTAATGAAAAGCGTTTGAACGTGTTTGAAGCAGATGCGAAAAAGTTTCTTGAAGAACAGCGTGAAAAGTTCTTTAACAATGATGCATCCCTAGAAAAAGCCGAAGGGCTGAAGCCTGAGTAAAAAAGAAAGCACTGCTTTTCTTTTTTACGTAAGACAAGGACGAAGTCCGCGTAGACTTTAATCTAAAAGAATCTCCAACTTTGGAGATTCTTTTTTATGTGTTGTTCTAAACATTACTCAAGACCAGCGAAGCACGTAGTTTTGAATGTAAAGAGCTCCCCATACAGAAGCTTTTCACATTAAAGCCCTGCTTTTCTTTTGTCACACGAGACAAAGATGAAGTCCGCGTAGGCATAAATCTATCCCCTATCTCAGGGGATTTTTTGACTAAATCTAGCAAATCTTACTAACCAATATTTAGGGCACAAAAAACAGATTTTCACTTATCCTATTTCGTCTATCGAGTCAGTCACTATCCTGCTGAAAAACATTCATATTTGTATCAAAATAATGGATTGTAAAAGCGATATACAGAGTAATCACAAAACACAACATTCTGCTACAAGAAGCCACATGATTTAAAAAAATCACATCTCTATAATAAGCCCTAAGAAGATGAGATATCTTTGAATAACTATAATAACAAGCAACAAATACCCCGATTTCATCCCAGTTCTTCCCCCAAAGGCTGGGTATTTTTTTGCCTGTAATTTGCCGATTGGCTTGATGATTTAAGCGTATAAAAAAAGCCCCTTTCAAGGAGCTTCTTTTTTCATTTCAATTAAGGCTGTTTCAGATATGGCCAAGCCGCTTTCAGATAAATGAACATCGACCATAAAGTGAGTACGACTGCGGTGTATAGCAAGGCATATGCCAGTATTTCCAGCGGTGGCCAGTTCAGCAGGAATACGGTGATGGCGATCATCTGGAAAGCTGTTTTGTATTTACCCACCGTTGAAACCGCAACATTGGTCCGCGCACCGAGTTCTGCCATCCATTCACGCAGGGCTGAAACGGTAATTTCACGCGAAATAATCACAATCGCAGCAAAAGCCATCGACATGGAAGGTTGCCATTGCACCAGTACAATCAATGCAGCCGTGACCATCAATTTATCTGCAACTGGGTCGAGGAAACGCCCAAAAGCGGAAGTCTGATTTAATGTTCGTGCCAGATAGCCATCAAACCAGTCCGTTACCGCAGCCACCACAAAGATCGTGGTTAAAATAATATGCCGCGTCATGTCTGGGTTATGGGCATCAAAGCCCATTGCAGGCGGCCAGTAAGCCACCAATAAAAATACCGGAATAAGAGCGATACGCGCCAAGGTCAAGATATTTGGAATATTCAGGATACGACCTGTAGTCATAGACACCGCCAATTGTTCCCCTCATGTACGATGAAAATGCACACTTTTTTAGAGATTTGATCCATCATTAATAGGCTTCACTTTATACGAATTGACTTGCAGTGTCACTAGGCAAACACCGTCACTGTTTGTCTTGCCATCGCAATCAGGCGATTTTCGGCATCCCAGAGATAGGCATGCTCCGTCGTATAACCATCCGCAGCATAGTCGGTAAATACTTTATATTTAAACCAATCATGCAATTGATGTTGAACCGGATGCACATAGGTCACTGTCCAGGTCAGACTACTCGCAGGCGCCATGTTTTTAAACATCGGTAACACCCCGGGTGGCCAGATATCAAAGATGGCCATCAAGTCGGCGACCAGAAATTCACGGTTGCAATGCTTTTCGGGATGGAAACGGCACCAGCCGCCAAAGTCCGGACGAGAACTGGCACTACAAGGCAGATTGACATCCGCCCAGGCCACTTCGAAATGATCATAACAGTCTGGCATGCCATAGCCAGCAGGAATCTGAAACAGCTGCTCTGGCGCAGCATAGTCGGGTGCCTGAGCTTGTTGCTGAACCTGAATCTCTGAATCACGGGAAATACCAAAACTGGCAATCAGAATACTTTGCACCGCGTCGTCCTGCCATAAGCGCACTTCAATCGTGGTCACCGACTTGCCCTGCCGCAGGATTTCGGCACTCAGTCGTACTTTGGCTTGCTGAATCGGGCCGACAAAGGTCACACTGCAACTCAGCAAATGCTTGGCCGGATCATTGATGTGAGTGACGGCTTTTTGCATCATCATCGCGGCAGCCAGACCACCATACAGAGTACGACCCTGTAACCATCCCTGTGGAAACTCTACCCATTCCTGTTCGGCAATTTGTGCATAAAGTGCATGCAAAGACATGTTGATCCCTCAGTAAGTCTTGATGCTCAGTATATTCGGCAAAATTCTTCAGGTTGTGAATGTCACGTGACCCAAGCGTCAATGCGCACTTTGGCCCTTGCATTTAAGCCACGCGTCATTCATGCAGCACTTTATAAATCATCCGGGCCATGACTGAACCCAGTCCCGGTACCAGTTGCAGATCTCTTTCTGAGGCTTTCAGTACGCCCTGAATCCCGCCAAAATGGGTCAGCAAATCCCGACGGCGTTTTGGTCCGAGCCCCGGAATCACTTCCAGCACTGATGAACCACGCTTTTTATCGCGTTTGGCACGATGCTTGGTAATCGCAAAGCGGTGTGCTTCATCACGTACCTGCTGAATCAGATGCAATGCCTTATGGTCCTCCGGTAATTGAATTTTACTGCCATCGGTAAAGTGCAGGGTTTCCAGACCGGGCTTACGTCCCTCACCTTTGGACACACCAACCATAAAGGCATCTAGTCCCAGTTCCTGCATGACTTCCATTGCCATGTGCAATTGCCCCTTGCCACCATCAATCAGCAGCAAGTCTGGCAACAGGGCTTTTTTATAACGACGGGTCAGCGCCTGACGCATGGCGGCATAGTCATCACCTGCCTGAATATCCTGAATGGAAAACTGGCGATAATCGCGCTTGCGTGCTCCGCCACTGTCAAAGACCACACAGGACGCCACGGTATCTTCGCCCATGGTATGTGAAATATCGAAGCACTCGATCCGGTCTACCGGACGGCCGACCACCTGCTCCAGCTGATGAAAACGCTCATTTAATTCTATATGATTGGCCAGCTTGCCCTGAATCGCGTGCTGTACATTCATCTGCGCCAGTTCCAGCCATTCGGCCCGGGTTTCGCGGACTTTGGACTTGATCTGGATTTTCTTGCCAAAATGCTGCGAGAGTGCTGCTTCCAGTTCTTTACGATCAGCCACTTCCAGATTAACAATCAGTTCAGCCGGAATTTCATCGGCCACCTGAAAATAAAAATTGGCAATAAAATCGGCCAGCATCTGCCCCAGGTCATCACTGAGCATATCTGGGAAATAACTTTTTCCACCCAGCATTTTGCCGTTGCGCACATGCATGATCTGCACACAGGTCACCCCGGCCTGATAGGCAATCGACAGGATATCGGCTTCGCCTTTGAGCTTATAGATCGCCTGCTGCGACTGTACGTCTCTTAACAATGCCATCCGGTCACGATAGAACACCGCTTTTTCAAATTCCAGCGCTTCAGCGGCCGCTTCCATTTTTGCGATCAGTTCCTGATTCAGCTCCTTGGTATCGCCCTGCAAAAATCGGATCGAGTTATCGACATCTGCCTTATAGTCTCCCGGAGAAATAAATCCGACACAGGGCGCAGAGCAGCGTTTGATCTGGTATTGCAGACAAGGACGGGTCCGGTTGGCAAAAAAACTGTTTTCACAGGAACGTACATTGAACAGTTTTTGTAGCACCACCAAAGTATCCCGCGCCGTATAAGCACTTGGATAAGGTCCAAAAAACTTGCCCACCTGGTGCTTGCCCTTGCCACGCCCACTGGCTAAACGCGGATAGGGCTTATCTGCCGAAACAAAAATATAGACATAAGATTTGTCATCACGCAGCATGATGTTATACGGTGGATGATGCAGCTTGATCAGGTTCTGTTCCAGCAACAAGGCTTCAGTTTCAGAACGTACCACCAAGGTCTGGATATCATAAATCCGTGCCACCAAGGCCTGAGTTTTGGGATGATCCAGCGTTTTGACAAAATAGCTGGAGACCCGGTTTTTCAGGTTTTTGGCTTTACCCACATACAATAATTCACCATCTTTGCCATACATCCGGTAGACCCCGGGTAGGCTGGTCATATTCGCCAGGATTTTTTCAATATGGGGGCGTGCGTTTTCGTTCACCTAAAGCCTATTTTTCACCTGCAATCTGCAGATATATGTGATGATTGTTGCGTCATTTTCAAGCAAAAACACAAAATTCCCCTGAAGTTGCCATCTAATCTTAAAGTTCCTGTCGGGTTATCCCCCCAATCTATAATCCTCACGACATAACCTGATTGTTAAAAGCTATAAATTTCAACCTTTAACTTTGTTATGCTCAAAAAGTCTAGTTTTGAGATGATTCGCATGACCATGCAGCAATCGGACATTCATATTGTTCAACCCTCCACCCATAGTCTGTCTGAACGTGCTCGCCTGATTGGTAAACCGCGTTTTCATTTCGAGCCGAGCGAGTAAGGTAATGCAACTGCTACGTGAACGGATTATTGGGCAGGATGCAGCCCTGAATGAAATTGAAAAAATGTTGCATGTGGTCAAGGCAGATTTTTCCAGTCAGGATCGCCCTTTGTCGGTTACCTTGATGCTGGGCCCTACTGGCGTCGGTAAAACAGAAACCGTGCGTCTGATTGCCGATGCGATCTATGGCCGCCCGGATGCCTTTTGCCGGATTGATATGAATACTCTGGCACAGGAACATTATGCGGCGGCTTTGACCGGCGCACCGCCCGGTTATGTGGGATCAAAGGAAGGTCACAGCCTGTTTGATGAAACTGCGATTGCCGGCAGTCATACCCGTCCCGGCATCATGCTGTTTGATGAGCTGGAAAAAGCCAGTAACGAAGTGATTCGCGGCTTGATGAACGTGCTGGATACTGGCCGGCTGACCTTGACAGCGGGCACTAAAACTATCGATTTTCGCAACTGCATGATCTTTATGACCAGCAATGTCGGGGCACAGGCGGCGCAGCAATATCTGGACAAACTCAGCTATCTGCCTGAGAAAATGCAGGCACTGTGTCTGAAGCGCGTTCCCACCCAGCGCATCATTGAAAAAGTCATGCAGCGTAAATTCGACCCTGAATTTCTGAACCGGATTGACCGCAGCCTGCATTATCAGGCGGTACAGCATGATGCCCTGCCACGTCTGGTCGAAATTGAACTGGATAAACTGAACAAGCGCTTGCAACATCAGCAACGCAGCGTGCATTTAAGCGCTTCAGCCAAAGCCTATTTCTATCAGGACCATGATATTCGTTACGGCGCCCGACATTTGGGCCGCAAGATGCGTACCGAACTGGAGCCGATTCTGGCGCTGTATTTTTTAAACCAGCCTGAGCAGTTCAGTCTGCATCTGGACTGTGTCGATGGACAGCTGGTGGTTCTGCCTGAGCAAGCAAAAGCTTAACTAAGGCAGACTCGATATCAGTTTTTATTCGGCTGAAGCACCTGTATAAAAGCAGTTTGATCTTTGGGTGAAACCAATATAAATTTCTGCACGCCCGCATCAGTATAGTCAATCCGCAGACGCTTTAAAGATAAGGCTGGCGCAATGATAGAGTGGTCTGTGGGCTGAATGGATTGGATTTCACTTAACGGAATCTTCCAGCTTAACCACAGGCTTTTTATGGTCAACACCCCATTGTCCATCACATAGCGCGTACTCCACAGCGGCCACCATAAAATGATAATAGTCAGGACATAAACCGCAGTGTGCAGCGGATATTGCTGCATAGTGCCTTTGGCCTGCATGGTCAGCAGTAGTTGCAGCAACAGGCCACTCATACAAATCACAAAAGCCAGCAGCCACCAGTCTTTTTTAGAACGAAATACGTGCATCGATATCCCCCATATCTAAGTGCAAGATCATCATAAACAATTCCATAGCAGATGACAGGGATTCAACCCGGCAGGATGGGAATTATTTTAAATCACACATCGACAGGATCGTTCCCATTTTCGATCTCATCAGAAAAGTTCAGTAACTCAAATGATCTAATACACTGTTATTTGTGCTGATTAAATACTATCAGCAAAGACCTGAAAGTCCTGCGCTCAGCATACTTCGAGGCTAAAAATGGCAAGTTCAAGGATAGAAATTGACTGAATTGACAAAATTCCGCTAGAAATGCACCTTGAAAATCAGTCACCCTGCTCCATATCTATCAGGCTAATTGATAAAAAATAATGAATTGAAACAAAATCTTTGGTTCATCTTCTTTTAGAAAACTGAAAGGAAAAGTTATAGCGGGGCGGATCAGTCTGGCAGAAATTGATGACCATTGCGTCACGGCTTGATACAACTTGTTATGTTCTTTTTGGATATAGTTATCGTAAGATTAGCGAAGTCAAAAAGTGCGCGGGACATGCGCACTTGCTTCACAACATCAACTTAGAAGTCCTCCAAAATAAAGGAGATCAGGGCATGATCCACGCTGGCAATGCCATTACCGTCCAAATGCTTGAGGACGGGATTGCAGAATTCCGCTTTGACTTACAAGGTGAGTCCGTTAACAAATTCAACCGTGCAACGATTGAAGATTTCAAGGCTGCTATCGAAGCCGTCTCCCATGCCGATATTCAAGGTCTGATTGTGACTTCAGGCAAATCTACATTTATTGTAGGTGCTGATATCACTGAATTCGGCGACAACTTTGCTCAGGGTGAACAAGCGATTGTTGACTGGGCAATGCCAGTACATGAAATTTTTAACAGCTTCGAAGACCTCGACATTCCTAAAGTGGCTGCCATTAATGGCATGGCACTCGGTGGCGGTTTCGAAATGTGCCTGGTGTGTGACTACCGTGTCATGTCAGAGCAGGCGCAAGTGGGCCTGCCTGAAATCAAGCTGGGGATCTTCCCGGGCTTCGGTGGTACAGTACGTTTAAGCCGTCTGATCGGTATCGACAACGCGGTAGAATGGATGGCAATGGCCAATCCTAAAAAGCCTGCTGCCGCACTGAAAGACGGCGCAGTCGATGCTGTCGTTCCTGCTGACAAGCTACAAGATGCTGCACTTGATCTGGTGAAACAGGCGATTCATGGCCGTTTAGACTGGAAAACCAAGCGTCAGGAAAAACTCGATCCAGTTAAACTCAGCCCAATCGAACAGATGATGGCGTTTAACTCATCGAAAGGCATGGTTTTAGCAAAAGCGAATCCAGCTCAATACCCTGCGCCAAAATTATTGCTTGATTCATTACAAGCCGGTGCGAGCCTGCATCGTGATGACGCGCTGAAAGTGGAAGCTGAAGGCTTTGCTAAAGCAGCAGTCACACCACAAGCAGGTGCCTTGATCGGTTTGTTCCTGAACGACCAGATCGTGAAAAAAACCTCGAAGCGCTATGAAAAAGGTGCGCATCCAGTGAACCAGGCGGCTGTTCTAGGCGCGGGTATCATGGGTGGTGGTATTGCTTACCAGGCGGCAAGCAAAGGCACACCGATCATCATGAAAGACATCGGTAACCAGCAACTTGCTTTGGGTATGAAAGAAGCCAATGGTTTACTGACCAAACAAGTTGAACGTAAGAAGATGAAGCCTGCTCAAATGGGTGAAACTCTTGCGCGCATCCGTCCAACTTTAAGCTATGACGAGTTTAAAGAAGTGGACATCGTGATCGAAGCCGTGACTGAAAATCCAAAAGTCAAAGGTATCGTACTGAAAGAAACTGAAGCGAAAGTTCGTGACAACACGATCATTGCATCTAATACTTCTACGATTTCAATCACGCGCCTGGCTGAAAACCTGGAACGTCCTGAAAACTTCGTCGGTATGCACTTCTTTAACCCGGTACACATGATGCCACTGGTTGAAGTGATTCGCGGTGCGAAGACTTCTGACGAAGCGATTGCAACGACTGTGGTGCTTGCTCAGAAAATGGGTAAAACACCAATCGTGGTCAATGACTGCCCGGGCTTCCTGGTCAACCGCGTACTGTTCCCTTACTTCGGTGCATTTGACCTGTTGCTTAAAGATGGCGCTGACTTCCAGCAAATCGATAAAGTCATGGAAAAATTCGGCTGGCCAATGGGTCCTGCTTACCTGATGGACGTTGTCGGTATCGACACTGGCGTACACGGTGCAGAAGTGATGGCTGAAGGCTTCCCTGATCGCATGAAACCTGATTTCAAAGGCTCGATCCAAGTCATGTACGAAAACAAACGTCTGGGGCAAAAGAATGACGTTGGTTTCTACAAGTATGAACTTGACCGTAAAGGCAAAAAAGCCAAAGTGGTTGATCCGACTGCGTATGAGCTTGTAGCCTCTGTTGCAACTTCGGAAAAACGTGAATTTGACGCTCAGGAAATCATTGACCGTATGATGCTGGCTTTCTGTAACGAAACAGTTCGTTGCCTGGAAGACAACATTGTAGCGACTGCTGCTGAAGCAGATATGGCGATGATCATGGGTGTTGGTTTCCCGCCATTCCGTGGTGGTCCATGCCGTTACATCGATCAAACCGGTGTAGCTGAGTATGTTGCGCTTTGCAATAAGTATGCGCACCTTGGTAAAGCTTATGAAGCGCCAGAAATGTTGCGCGAAATGGCTGCTAACAACAAAAAATTCTACGGTTAAGGAGCAACGTGAATGGCTACTTTAAATCCACGTGACGTTGTCATCGTTGATGGCGTACGTTCAGCAATGGGTAAAACCAAAAACGGTATGTTCCGCAATGTACGTGCCGACTCGATGTCTGCTGAGCTTGTCCGTGCCCTGCTGGTACGTAACGAATTCGACCCGCATGAAGTTGAAGACGTAATCTGGGGCTGTGTGAACCAAACCCTAGAACAAGGTATGAACATTGCCCGTAATATCGCATTACTGGCAGACTTGCCGAAGACTGTTGCAGGTCAAACGGTGAACCGTCTTTGTGGTTCGTCTATGCAGGCGATTCACACTGCGGCTGCGCAAATTGCCACGAACCAGGGTGATATCTTCATCATCGGTGGTGTTGAGCACATGGGCCATGTGGGCATGATGCACGGCATCGACCTGAACCCTGAAGCGTCTAAGCATTATGCCAAAGCGTCGAACATGATGGGCTTAACTGCTGAAATGTTGGGTCGCATGAACGGTATTAGCCGTGAAGAACAGGATGCGTTTGGTGTGGAATCACATCGCCGTGCCTGGGCTGCGACTGAAAATGGCCTGTTCCAGAACGAGATCGTCGGCATTGAAGGTCATAATGCAGATGGCTACAAAATCCTGTGTGATATCGATGAAGTGATCCGTCCAGATGCGAACCTTGAATCGTTCAAATCTTTGCGTCCAGTCTTCGATCCGAAAGGCGGTACAGTAACTGCGGCAACATCTTCAGCTTTGTCTGATGGTGCTTCTGCAATGTTGTTGATGTCTGCTGAACGTGCTCAAGCTTTAGGTCTTAAGCCACGTGCTGTAATTCGCTCTATGGCGGTTGCGGGCTGTGATGCTGCGATCATGGGTTATGGTCCGGTTCCGGCAACACAAAAAGCGTTGAAACGCGCTGGTCTAGCGATTTCTGATATCCAAACCTTTGAATTGAACGAAGCCTTTGCTGCACAAGGTCTGTCTGTTCTTAAAGGCTTAGGTATTTATGACAAGCAAGACATCGTGAACCATAACGGTGGCGCGATTGCATTGGGTCACCCATTGGGTTGTTCTGGTGCGCGTATCACAACAACATTGCTGAACGTAATGGAACAGCAAGATACGCAAATCGGTCTTGCGACGATGTGTATCGGCCTAGGTCAAGGTATTGCGACCATTATCGAACGTGTTTAATTCTTAAATACCAAGATCAAAAAAAACCCCGCTTTTGCGGGGTTTTTTTGTCCCTTAAAATTCCCCAATCCAAATAAAGCTACATGGCAATATTTCCTACATAGCAACAACGCTATAAACCTACTAAGGAAAAAGAAATGGGAAATTTAGCAATAGACTTTAACCATAAAGCTACTCTAGCAAGCTCAAATATGCCGACTTCGGTTGAGAGTTTAAATTTCAATAAATTAAAATTTAAATTAACATCAGGTAAAGAAGCAACCATGTCAAAAAAAGTTTGCGAATTTGCAGAGCAAGAATATAAACGTTTTCTAGCGTTAAAATATTTCTATCCAAAAGAAACGCTAGTACCTAATAAACTTGTTGATGAGTTTTGGCATGCTCACATTTTAGATACTCGAAATTACCACATGGATTGCTTGAAAATTTTTGGAGCTTATCTGCACCACTATCCATATTTTGGAATCCATGATGAAGTCGACCAACAAAATTTGAAAGATACTTTCCAGCGAACTAAAGAACTTTATGAAGTTTGGTTTGGCCCATACCCTGATTTCACAATTGAAGCACGCTGTGGTGATGATCACGCCTGTCACGCTCCTTCAAGCTGTGCATGTCGTGTACCTGGTGCATGTAAATAGCTTTTTATACTGGGCAGTATCACTGCCCAGTTGCCTTACATAAGGCTTCAATTGCTGTATCTATTTGTAAATCTAATTTCTTAGAAAATTTATTGTCTGTATTCTTTTCCCACTGCTTATATTCAAGAAAAAATATATATTTCTTCAATGCATCTTCTTTCTTAATGGTTAATGACCCTTGTTTTGCCCTCTGAATATCTTTTTTTAAGCGCTCATAAAAAGAAGTATCTTCATCGGAAAATGCATCGCTAAAAGCCTTTAAATTACCTGTATAAACTTCTTCAATTAAGTTTAAAAACTTTTCCAAATTAGGGTTTAAATTTAATTGATCTTTTTCATTATTTTCTAAATGCATTCATTTGTACCTGCATCAACCACTTTAGGATCTAACTTACCCCAGAGTGGATAATTAGTATTTTCAACTATGTACGTCGTAAAACATGTACATGTCTTATCAATACGTTCAGCATCCCATCTTTTCTTTTGCATAGCCAAATTTGCCTTACAATTAAGATCAAACTGCCTAACCTGCTTATCAGTCCAATTAGTTTGAATTTTCGAATAATTAATTTCAGTGGGTTTGAGAGCGTCTTTTATTTGATCTATGCCTACACCACCAGCAACCCCAATCAATCCAGCAATAACAAGAATTTTCATAAAACCTGATTTAGGTTTTTCTTTATTAATGAAAATTAATGGATTTTGGCAAGTACCACAATGATAAAGACCTTGATCACCAATCTCATGAAGCTTATTTACTGTATTACAAGATGAGCAAGTAATATATCCATTTGTTTGAAGTTGACCCACTACAATCTCTAAAATAATTATTTGTTTTAAACAATTATAATTCTTAACTAGATGAAATGTTATTCCTTTGTAATTTCAGTTGAATAATCAACCAATAAAACCATATTTATGAAGCACTTAAATTTTATAAATGTATGATCAAGCCTCTTTTTTCCTATTTCCTTAAAAGGGTATATATGAACATGCTTAAAACAATGATCGCGACTGCAATCGTAGCGACTTCTGCATCTGCAATGGCAACTGAAGCTCAAGTTGCGCCAGCAACTGTTGTAAGTAAAACAACCCAAACTGTTGCCAAAGAAGCTGCTGCACCTGTACAAGCGAAAGTTGAAGCTGCTCAAGCGACTGTTGCTGCAACTCAACAAGCGGCTGAAACTAAAGCTGAAGCAGTAAAAACAGAAGCAACGACTCAAGTAGAAATGGCTCAAGCTACAGCAGAACAACACGTTGAAGCTGTGAAAACTGAAGCAGTAGAAACCAAAGATACGGCTGCTGAAAAAGCAGAAGTAAAAGCTGAGAAAAAAGGCTGGTTCTCTTGGTTTAAAAAAGCAGCTTAAGATTTTTTAAGTATAAAAAAAGATGTCAGCCTGACATCTTTTTTTGTTTTGGATGATTTAATTTATTTTCAGGAATTAAAAGACTTAATCTTCTATTCAGCCTTCTGCGCCAGCATCGTGGCAAAATGCTGTTTAATCCGCTGGCCCTGCTCATCGACACGGTATAGCTCACCAATATCTTCATTGTATTTCACAATATTCCAGCCCTCATAATACCCTCGCAACTCCCCCGGCTGAAAAGCAAATGGAAAATCGGCTTGTGCCGGAATATCTGGCGTATCCATGGCACAAACAATCAGGTTATAGCCACCTGGCACGGTCGCCTGCTGCATCTGTGCAATCAGCGGTGGAATGGTTTTCGCCTCAAGGAACATCATCACCACGGTACAGTAGATAAAGTCATATTGGCCTGCAATGCTGGTATCCGTGTTGAGGTCGCGGCGCTGTACCTGCACATGATTAATCTGCTCGGTCTGCACAATCTGTCTTAAGGTTTGCAAACTGTTTTCGTTGACATCCCAGGCATCGACATTAAAGCCGTTCTGGCTCAAATAAAGCACATTACGCCCTGTACCACAGCCGACATCCAGCGCACGACCACCTTTTAAATAGGGCATGGCGGCCAGCACTTCAGAATGGGTAGGATTTAACTGATATTTCTTGATGAAGTAATCCTCAGGCCGGCAGTAAAAACGCAGCTGGCATTCGATATTCTCACTGGCAGAAACAATTTTGTGCCAGGCCTCAGGCTCAATAAATGGCGGTTGCTGCTCTGGTGTAAACACATGCTCGGATTGCACTGCGCCAGATTCTTCCAGCATGGCAAAACGCAGCTCACCTTTTAATACTGTCAGTTTCGCCCAGGTACCCGCTTTGGTATTGTGCTGATTCTTGAAGCCCTGAGGAATACTCTGCTGAGTCCAGACTGGAAGTTCCTTATAACATTTCAACTGTTGCATAATTTTTTGCCCTCCATATCATCCATGCTCCGCCTGTCATTCTTTTGGCAGCGGTAATTAATTCAGCATAGCCTGTTCAAATCGGAATTGGAATCAGCGCCTGTTCGCGCTGTGCCGATGCAACAGCAAGATCAATACCAGTTTTCTATCAAAATAAAAAAGCTGCCTCTCTTGAGACAGCTCGGTTATCTATCAACGAGGAATATGACGATTCGATTAATGCAGCAGTTCCGACTTTAGCCAGTTGATATATTTATCCTGATCCATAAAATCCGGAGCGCTCCCCAGATCCAGACTGAAATACTGCTGATTGAACTGAATCACAATCTGTTCGGTATAGTGCCAGTCCTCGATCAGCGTGAAATATTGATCCAAGAACAACCGGTTCTTGTCTCCGTTATTCATCCTTTGTAATTTTGGACATGTTTTATTTGCGACAAACTCACCGTACACCTGCTGAATATCAGCAAAAACCTGAATTGTTTGCATGACTCACCTGCTTAAATGTTATGTCGTGATCTGTGCGACCCCTTCAATTTAGCAAGCGAGTTTGAACAGCAGATGACAGTCCTATGGCAATCCTGTCATCTAAGTCAGGCTACAACTTGTTTTCAACCGCTTTCTGGTTGGCAGTCGCCACTCGTTCCGTCTGTTTATTCAGGTGCAGCATTTCTTTATACAGCGCATTAAACTCTTGCACGGCTTTATCGTCATAGAACATAAAGGTGTTATTTTTCTTTTGCCATTTATGCTTTTTCAGTACTGCAAATAAGGCATCAGCCTTGGCCAGAGTCTGTTTTTCAATTTCAAAAATGACATGTGCATTACTATTTTGCTGACTGTCTTTTAGAGTCAGGCTCAGTTGCTGGCGATAACGGTTCTTAATATCCAGTTGCTGTGCCTTGTCGATCAGCTCGGCATCGCGCTGCTGGATTTTCTGCTGATAGCTATTCACAATTTGATGGACTTGCTTGAGCATGGCTTCAGTTTCTTTATAGCCTTGTGCCTGATCCTTAGCCAAGCGGTCGATATTCAGAAAATTCTGCCAGTTGGCGGCTTTTAAGTCGCGTAGATACTGATTACGTTCCTCGGCACTGTCGCGCAATTGCCCCAGCATAAATTCAGCCATGATGGCATAGTCACCATCCAGACGGTCATCCTCAAGTTCAATCTGAATCGGTTTAGACCAGTCCTGTGCCTGCTGCGCAATACTCTCGGTTTTTTCTTCAAGCACAGTTTCATATTCGAGCAGCTCGGCCTGATGTTTTTGCTGGACCGAATTCTGATAAAACAGCCCAATAAAAATTGCCAGTGTCACAGCGGCTACAATCATAAAAACACGCGGCATGTATACGCTCCAGCTCTGTCAGTCAGATCTTGTTGATTTACATCCACTATGCTTATTTTTTAAACACAATTCAAGGCATTTGATTTTTCCAATAATATGTCTAGCTTAGACAGAAATTGCCCCTCTCACAAAACCACTCTTCCCAGAACACTACTTTGTCGGTCTCATTGCATAGCAACTTTAATAAGCTCGTTAAACAAAGTTATCTGGACCGACAGGTATACATTATGGGGAGCCAAACGGCAGGCTCAGATTCAGCCGGTTCGGATCGAATTGCTCACGGACAATATTCACATTGGTGGCGTCGCGGTTAATTCCAAAAGGTTGCAGCAATACATATACCCCATTTCTTGGGTCTGAAGACTGCAAGCCCTGTGCGATGGCCAATACATATTCACGGAACACCACAGGCAGGCTATCCAGATCAGGGTCGGCAGGTGCACGCATCACATCAATATTCGCGACCACGTCGCCATCCACGCTATAGGCCTGAATTTCACGTTCAATTTTCATCAGGCGTATTTGCAGGGCCTTACGTTGGCTGTTCTGTTCCTGATAAGGCAACATTTTTTCAGTCACGGCGCGCAGTTCCGGTTCCGCCATGACGGTCAGAGTCGGCAACACCACTGAATCAGCAGCAGGCGCAGCATAGCTTAATATCGGTAGGCTAAAAGCAGTACAGGCCGTAAGAAGGCCTAGTTTAATTGGTGTTAGGAGATTCATCATTTTCACCCTCGTTTGGAAAAGGGAAAGCGTCAAAGCTAAATCTTACAAATAATGCCAGTGCCTATTGTTAAGTTTGATAAACGGTCAATCAGGAAGAAAAAAGCAGGAAACGTCGAAAAAGAAGAAGTTGAAACAACTGAAAAATAGAAAAGAATAATGTTGATCTGGCTTTGGTGCAGGCAAAAAAAATCCCCAAACCAAGTTTGAGGATTTTTTGAATATGGTGGCGAGACCCAGGATCGAACTGGGGACACACGGATTTTCAATCCGTTGCTCTACCTACTGAGCTATCACGCCGATGCGGTGTATTAAGCCGTATCTGGCCTCATTAGTCAATCAAAATTATGAAAAAAATATTTGAGTGGCTGATTTTTGGCCTAAAAAAAATCCCTGATGGGATCAGGGATTGAAAACTTTGAAATCGTTTTAAAATATGGTGGCGAGACCCAGGATCGAACTGGGGACACACGGATTTTCAATCCGTTGCTCTACCTACTGAGCTATCACGCCGATGTCGCGTATTAAACAGTTTCAGTTGTAAATCGTCAAGAGCAGAGAGAATAATTTTCACCAAATGTTTACTTTTCCATCAACTCGCATCAATTTGAGTCATAAATCGAACAGTGTTTACCAAAGACCTCAGCAATAAAACAGATTTAAGCGCTTATTTACATAAAAAAGCAGCCTAATGACTGCTTGATATTGCTCTATCTTCAGATTTTTTCCAGATTGGCCAGACAACGATGAATGGCCCCACAGCCTGGCACGAAGTTTTTTACACCTTTTTCTTCTTCCATGCGGCAGACTTCGCTGACCAGCCTTTCTGCCACGCCACGACCACGGTTGGCCGGATGTACCACGATATTTTCCAGAATCCGGCTTTCGCCCTGTCCAGTGCACCAGATTGCCCCAATAATTTTGCTATTAAATTCTGCGCTATAAACTGAGGTATACTGTGCAAGGTTTTGCTCTAGTTGTTCCATGGCATCTGCCCCGTCGCTAAATTCCGGGCTCGTGTCATACAGTCGCTCAAGCTGGCTGCGCACTTCGTCATTTTCTAAAGAAGTATAAGCATGTACGGTGATAGGCATTGATAAACCCTCCTGAGCAATCTAATATGCGGTGACTTCGTCACGGCGAAAATATTTTCTACATCAATCATTTTGACGTATTTGAGGAACGTGTCTATGACAGATCGTATCAGTGAAGTGGTAAGAAATACCAACGAAACCAAAATTCGAGTTCGTTTGAATCTCGACGGTACTGGTCAAGGCACCTTAAACACGGGTATTCCCTTTTTAGATCATATGATTGATCAAATCAAGCGTCATGGCCTGTTTGATATTGATATTCATTGTGATGGCGACCTGGAAATTGACGACCATCATACTGTGGAAGACTGCGGTATTACGCTGGGTCAGGCATTTGCACAGGCATTAGGCGATAAAAAAGGCCTGAAACGCTATGGTCATTTCTATGCGCCACTCGATGAGTCTTTAAGCCGTGTCGTGGTGGATCTGTCTGGTCGTCCGGGTCTGTTTATGGATATTCCATTTACCCGTGCCATGATCGGCCGTTTTGATGTGGATTTATTCTCTGAGTTTTTCCAGGGCTTTGTAAACCATTCCTTGATGACGGTGCATATCGACAACCTGAAAGGCAAAAACAGCCATCACCAGATCGAAAGCGTATTTAAAGCATTTGCGCGTGCGCTGCGTATGGCCTGTGAAGTAGATCCACGTGCTGCCAATACGGTAGCTTCAACCAAAGGTACACTGTAATGACCCGTATTGCCCTTCTTGATTATGGCATGGGAAATTTGCACTCTGCGGCAAAAGCATTAGAACATGTCGGTGCCACGGTTGATGTGACCAATGATCCAAAACTGATTGCACAAGCAGACAAGATTGTTTTTCCGGGCGTAGGCGCGATGCGTGACTGTATGCAAGGCATGCACGAAGCCGGGATTGATGAAGTGGTACGCAATGCCGTATTTAACAAACCGGTATTGGCCATTTGTGTCGGCATGCAAGCCTTGATGCAGCATTCGGAAGAAAATGGCGGTACCGATGCACTGGGTATTTTCGAAGGTGCGGTCAAGCATTTTCCGGAAATGACGGGCTTAAAAGTGCCGCATATGGGCTGGAACCAGGTACATCAGGCCGATCCAGAGCATCCAATGTGGAATAATATCGAACAGGATGCGCGTTTCTACTTTGTGCACAGTTACTATGTAGAGCCACAAGATTCAGACTTGGTGGCAGCTACTTGTACCTATGGCATCGAGTTCTGTACTGCAATTCATAAAGAAAACCTGTTCGCGACCCAATTCCATCCGGAAAAAAGTCATACTGCCGGTTTGCAGTTATTGAAAAACTTTGTGGACTGGAAAATCTGATTTTCCTTCCCCCTAAAAAGCTCGCAGATTGCGGGCTTTTTTATTGATTATTTTTTACACTTTTCATTTATAAAAAATCCCTTTATCATAGACTTACTTATAAAAAATCTAATGAAAACAAAGGAAAAATAATGAGTAATACAATTCAGGATTCGGGGTGGAATGCATCAGGACGTTTTGGGCGACGTTCGTATATCGCATGGAATATGCTGCTGGGTTTTTGCTTTATGATCATCGGGATCATTGCTGCTTTCATTTTACCTGGAATGAGTCCAGAGACTTTAGATGGTAAAATGTCCATGCCTTTAATGGTGCTGTTGGTTTTGATCTACGGCGTTGCGATTTATTTTAGCGTGATTTTTTTAATTCGTCGTTTACATGACCGTAATCATAATGGCTGGCTTTCTTTACTGATTTTTGTGCCGGTCGTAAACCTTGTCTTTACACTTTACCTGTTATTGGCACCCGGTCACAACGAAAGTAATGAATATGGCCCTCCACGCACGACACGTGGCTGGGAAACGCTTTTGGTGGTGCTGTATCTGGTACTCGCAGTTATTTTGGCAGCCTTTGCTGTCCCTGCTTATCAGAATTATGTTGAACGTGCTCAACAGGCGCAGATCGAACAGAGTAGCTATCACACTGATTAATCCTTGTTAAATTTTGCATAAAGCCCATTCTTCATGGGCTTTATTTTTGCCTAGAACAGGAAAAGTGATTAAGCTGAACGCATTCATTTCATGATTGAAGTTTATGCAACAGCTGCTGGATACTTTACCAAGCAAGGAACAAATTCAGGCCTTTCCTGTATTTCAAAATCTTCCGATGCAACAGATTCAGGTGATTAATCGTCTGGAACAGTGTCATGCCCTTGCACAGGAGCTAAAAAGCCATGCAGTCCTGGGTTTCGATTCTGAATCCAAACCGACCTTTAAAGTTGGTGAGGTTTCTACCGGGCCACATCTGATTCAGCTGGCCACTTTAGATAAAGCCTATTTATTTCAAATGAATGATTCGATCTGGGATTTTCTTAAACCGATCTTTGCCAGTCGCGAGCAGATCAAGGTCGGTTTTGGCCTGAAAAATGATGCGCACCTGTTCCGTAAAAAAGGCATTGAACTGAATAGTGTGATTGAACTGTCCAAATGTTTTAAAGCTTTTGGTTTAAACAATCCGGTCGGATTAAAAAATGCCATGGCTTTGCTATTTCAAGTAAATTTTCCTAAATCCAAACGGATTAGTACCTCGAACTGGGCCAGCAAGAAGCTCAGCCCGGCACAAATTGATTATGCAGCCGCAGATGCCTACGCGCCCGTGCTGGTATTTGAAGAATTACTACGTCGGGATTTATTACCCAGAGAGATTCCCAATACTTCATTAAAATTAAGAATCCGTCCTTCATCGACGGCTTAAGCGCTTAAGTGGCGTGTTGGTTCTGGTAACTTGATGTACGCATAAAAGCTGTGATGAGCGCGTTCGATGAGAGAGCTGTGACTTTAACAGGTCTTACAGCTTCGGTTATCGACCAGCTCAGTACACGATCCGTTATGGAAAATCTGATCTCCATTCAAGAGACGGATCATTAAAATCATTAAAACGAGCAAAATAAATTACCTCACTGCTACCTATCTATGGACAGGTTTTCTTTATTCATACCGTTTAAGAGTTAGAAATTTCGACTTTATTTGCTAAGATGAATACACTCAAATTCATTCTAAAGATTAAGCAAGGAGCGAAAGCATGCTGATCATCCCTGCAATTGACCTGAAAGATGGCAAATGTGTCCGTTTAAAACAAGGTCGTATGGAAGACGATACCGTATTTTCAGACGATCCGGTCGCAACAGCACAGCATTGGGTAAATGAAGGCGCTCGCCGCTTGCATTTAGTAGATTTAAACGGTGCTTTCGCAGGTACGCCAATCCATAAACCAGTGGTTGAAGCCATCGTCCGATCTCAACCTGATTTGCCGATCCAGATTGGTGGTGGTATCCGTTCTCTGGAAACCATTGAGCATTATCTGCAAGCCGGTGTTTCTTTTGTGATCATTGGCACCAAAGCAGTTCAGGATCCTGAATTTGTTGAAGAAGCATGTCGAAAATTTGCCGGTCATATTATTGTTGGGATTGATGCCATGAATGGCATGGTGGCAACAGATGGCTGGGCCAATGTGACTGATGTCAAGGCTACTGACCTGGCGAAACGTTTTGCCGATGCTGGCGTGTCAAGCATTGTCTACACGGATATCGCGCGTGATGGCATGATGCAGGGTGTGAATATTGAGCAAACCGTGAATCTGGCGCAATACTCAGGTTTGCCTGTGATTGCTTCAGGCGGCGTGACCAATCTGGATGACGTGCGTAACCTGAAAGACCAACCGGGTATTTTAGGTGCAATTACCGGCCGTGCGATTTACGAAGGTACATTAAGCTTGCGTGAAGCACAGTTATTGCTAGATGAGCAACAGGCGCTATAATTAAGTCTGCTGTAAAAGAGGTCTTCGGACCTCTTTTTTATTTTTTTAATTTTCTGATCTCCTGGCATGTCTACACTTATTTCCAAAAATCACTCCGGCTGGATGGTAAAAGCACCGCAACTCGCCCTGATCCTGATCACCATTATCTGGGGCGGCAGTTTTATTACTGTGCAATACGGGCTAAATTTTAGCAGTCCGATTATGTTTGTCGGCCTGCGCTTTGCTGCGGCAGCGCTTGCTGTCACCCTAATTTCACTGAAGTCGCTAAAAGGCATGAACCTGAAAGAAGTGTTCGCTGGCGCGGTGATTGGCATCATGATCGCCATTGGCTACGGCACCCAAACTGTGGGCTTGCAGACCATCAGCAGCAGTGAGTCGGCCTTTTTAACCGCCTTGTATGTTCCGCTGGTTCCGATCCTGCTCTGGCTGCTATTTCGCAAAAAACCACATGTTATGACCTGGATCGGAGCGCTGTTTGCCTTTATCGGTCTGGTGTTTTTGACAGGAAATGGCTTTGCTGCGATTCAGCTCAGTTTCGGACAAACCCTGACTTTGCTTGGTTCGATTGCGATCGCACTGGAGATTATTTTTATCAGCTATTTCGCCGAGCAGGTCAATGTCCGCCGGGTCACGGTGCTGCAACTGATTTTTGCATCCCTGTTCTGCTTCATGATCGCACCTGTTTTAGGTGAATCTCAGTTACCTGGATTTCACTGGCATCTGGCAGGAATTTTAGTCGGTTTAGGCATTGCCAGTGCCTTGATCCAACTGGTGATGAACTGGGCTCAGCGCATGGTGGATCCTTCGCAAGCAGCGATTATCTATGCAGGTGAACCGGTATGGGCAGCCCTGTTTGGCCGTCTGGCCGGAGAACGTTTACCGTCACTGGCTTTATTAGGCGGATTGATGGTGGTACTTGGCGTAATTGCCAGTGAATGGAAACCAAAGTTTTTAAGAAAAGATCCAACAGAACAATTAAAACAAGATCTTTCTTAATTCTGCTAAATCCCCCCTTAAAAAAGGGGGATTTTTTCTCTGGGGAAATACGGCTAAAATTATTTGCTATACATCGGTCTATTGTCATTTAAGCGCATGATGCCGCGAATCGCCCGATACACAATCCAGATCCAGGCCAAAACCACCACCACTAAACAGAAAGCGGATGCACCAAATGCGACCCCTGCAAACAGGTCAGGATCTTCGCCGGTAAAGAACAAAAAGAAAAATGGAATAAAGGCGACGATATTCCAGAACAGATACCACCAGAAACTGCGGATCTGCCAGGTAAAATGGCTTTCAAAGATGGAACCGCGCACATCGCGCCGTTTCACATAGTTAATGATCAACGCCACGACAGCCAGCAGGCCAGCACTAAAAATGGCCACAATATATAAAATGTACAGTGCAAAAGTCAGTGTGCGGTTTGAGTCTTTATCAATGGAATAATTCACGTCCCCTCCTGGTACTTCCCCTAGATATTTAAACTATTCAATGGGGAAATCAGCCATATAATCAAAATGATGTTAAAGGCTATGGTACAAAAATATATCTGCCGGAAAGGTTGTTTTTGTGTTTTATGCCGTAATTTCTGCTGTGCCAGCCAGGCTGCCGGCCAGCCGCCCAAGAAGGCCACCAGATGCAGAGTATTTTCCGGAATACGACGATTACCCAGCTGGGCTGCTTCCTTGTCTTGCGCATAGAGCCAGTAGCTGAGCGCGTTCATCAGGCTGACCAGTAACAACACCAGTCCACTGAGTAAACTGCCCAAGGTCAAAGCCACCAAAAAAAGAATATAGAGCACACAGGCAATCTGCATCGGCTGTAATTTCTGTGCCTGCTGTGGCTTGGACGGTTTGAGTTTGGCTTGCAGACTTTTGGCTTGTGCGGCTTTCAGGTACATGACCTGCTGTGCGCGATAACGTCCGCGTTCATCCAGAATGACCAGATAATCCAGCGCACAGCCCACGATTGGACGTGGGCCAGGCTTGGCAAAGTCCTTGATATGCAGAAATACGCGATCTTTGGCTGGGTCACTAGGCTGGATAAAACCATAACCCTGATCATCAAACCATTCCACCAAACGTCCCTGATCGCGCATATCCCCTATCCCTTTTGATTTGATTGTTTAAGCGGTGACGAATTTTAAGCGTTCAATCAGCATATTACGCATTTCATCCGGATTTTTTTGCAAAATATCTTCGCCCGTCCGGCCTAATGCTGCATTACGCTGAGCCACCTGTAGGCGCATCATCCAGAACCGTCCTGCCGCCATGGCCAGATACAATTCCAGACAGGCGCGTTCATCACTGGTTAAAGAACGAATCGTTTCATAGGCATTTAAAAAGGCAATCGCTTTTTCTTCGTTTAAGATTACGTCAGGATATTCGGTACAGAAGTCATTTAACGTAATGGCGATATCAAACAACCACTCATCTTTATTCAGCTCATAAAAATCCAGAATGCCATTCAGCTGATCGCCTTCAAATAAGGTATTGTCACGGAACAGATCGGAATGAATAAAACCGCGTGGACGATCCGGATATACCGCCGTCAACGCCTCATATAAACCTAATAATTTACCGAGCAAGACTTTATCGGCCGGACTTAAACTCGGCTTGATCTCTTGAGACACGGCCAGCCAATAGGCATGATCACGTACAAAATTACGCTCTAATTTAAAGTCTTTGAGTGCCACATGCATTTTCGCCTGAGCCACTGCAATCGCTTCAACTTGTGCGACGGTAGATGGCATCGGATGTTCACCCATCAGGCGTGGTGCAATCTGTGCCGGTTTATCTTTAATGCTGTGAATGGCCTTGCCTGAATGCGACAAAGGCACAGGAACGGCCAATCCAGCCTGACCCAGATGTTCCAGCACAGGAACCAGTTCACCTGCCGCCTGCTCATCCATATCCTCAAATACTGTCAGCACATATTGCTGATCTTCGCAGACTAAAAAATAGTTGGTATTTTGAATACCGCCTTGAATGGGAATCAGATCAATCGCCTTTAAACCATAAGGCGCTGCAAAATCCTGAACTTCCTTTAAAGTCAAAGTGGTATAAACCGACATAGAAAACCTGCGAAAAAACTTACATAATTTTGCTAGAATACCGTTTCCATCTGCCAAGGTGTAGCGCTTGCGTGGGTGAGTTTCATAATCGGCTGTAATAATTGGAAAAATTTATGCTAGCTAAACGTATTATTCCTTGTCTGGACGTGGATAACGGCCGCGTGGTCAAGGGTGTCCAGTTCCTTGATATTCGTGATGCGGGTGACCCGGTCGAAGTGGCGCGCCGTTATAATGAACAAGGTGCCGATGAAATTACTTTCCTTGATATTACCGCTACACATCATGGACGCGACACGACTTATCGTACTGTAGAGCGTATGGCCGAATCTGTATTCGTACCGTTAACTGTAGGTGGTGGTGTCCGTAAAGTCGAAGATATCCGTTTATTGCTCAATGCCGGCGCAGATAAAGTCAGCATTAACTCGGCTGCGATTTATAATCCTGAGTTTGTGCAGGAAGCGTCTCAACGCTTTGGCGCACAATGTATCGTGGTGGCGATCGATGCCAAAAAAACCGGTGACCATAAATGGGAAATTTTCACCCACGGTGGCCGTAAGGAAACCGGGATCGATGCGATTGAATGGGCCGTGAAAATGGCTGACTTCGGCGCAGGTGAATTACTGATTACTTCGATGGATGCCGATGGCACCAAAGCCGGTTACGACATTGTCCTGATGCGTGCCATCAATGACCGCGTCACGGTACCGACGATTGCTTCTGGTGGTGTGGGTAATTTACAGCATTTGGCGGACGGCATTATCCATGGTGGTGCTGATGCAGTACTGGCAGCTTCAATTTTCCATTTTGGCCAGCACACCATTCCGGAAGCCAAAGCCTATATGGCAGCCCAAGGTATTGAAATGCGCCTTTAAGCCGTTTTAGATGATGATTTAATTAAAGAGTGTTTTTATAAACACTCTTTTTTTATGCCTTAAATAAAACAACACAGCAAATACGGGACAAAAAAAAGGAGTCTTTCGACTCCTTATAAAACCAAGATAAGACTACAGCACTTGGTATTCAAAATAACTCATTACACCCAGAAACATTATCAGTATGAGGCTTTGCTCACCGACAGGAGCAAATATAAGTGAAATCCACAGGACAATATTGACAATACAATCGTATTTTATTGACAAATCACGACAAAGCCCTATTTTACTCCATAACCTGCGTATTTAACTGCTTCATTACCGTATTTTTTGCAGTATTTTTTGTCATTTTAGAGGAAGCATCGGCCGATTTAACCGGAAAATATTGTTCTGCCCAGCGGTTGAGTTTTTTCGAGATCGGTGCAGGCAAGCTCAAACCTAAAGGATTCTGTTCCTGCAAATCTGCCGAGGAAATCACACGGGTACCGAGCAGATAATCAAACCAGGGCTTGGTGACGCACCAGTTGGCATCCTGATTACTATTCATATGATGATCATAATGCCAGGGCAATTTCTTTTTGGCCCATTCCGGCTCCAGATGAGCCCGGCGATGTAAATAATAATAGTTGCCTGCACCATATAAGGCAGCCAGTGACATACCTTTGGAAAAAGGATAAAAACTGAGTCCAAAAACGGTCGCGACGACTGCCAGTGAGGCAATTTCATTGCGGGTACGCCAGTTGTCCAGTCCTTCTACATAGCCGAAATCGGAGAATTCTGTTTTGCGCACAACCCGGTGGTGCTCCCAGTGTGAGCGCATACTCTCGGGTACTGGACTATAACGGCTCTGTCCCGGCCGGTGAACACCATGCAATACATATTTATGCGCAAACCATTCAAATCCATTTGCGACGACGAGCCCTGCCAGAAAACCTTTCCACATAATCTTTTACCTCTTGGTCTATTTTTAATATAGGCTAAATAAAAGACTAGATATTGACCAAAATATTCAATATGATTGACAAAATACGACAAAATAAAAGAATTAAAAATGCTGGTTCTAAAAAACTACGTAGGTTCAGTATACGGTGGTTTAGGACATTTACTTTTGGACTATTATCAGTTGAAACAGCTTGAAGTCCCTGAGAAATTATTGGCCATTCAAAATCTGGAACGCTTTGATTTCGCCCTATGGCGTGATCTGTTAACAACACTTGATCAACAGCTGCAACGACCAGCTTTAGGCCTGGAAATCGCCCAACTGGTTGAAGCTAAACACCTTGGTATTATTGGCTATCTGGCACTCTCAAGTGAGACCTTGGGTGAAGCCTTCATGCGCTATCATGATTATCATCGTCTGATTTATGATGGCGGCCTACTTCAGCTGCAATGGCAAGGCGATTATCTGTCGATTGGCTGGGTTGAAGTTCCGTTTCATCTGAATACCCAATTGACCGATGAAATCGCGATTGCGCTAATGACGGAATTCGTGAAAGCCAATGTGCAGAACCCGCACGGGGTTCAGTTATATGAAGTGCATTTCCAGCATGCAATGCCTAAAAATATTGCACTCTATGAGCAGTATTTCGGCTGTAAAGTCCGCTTTTCTCAAGCCAGAAATCAGGTATTGATGCATGTCAGTGAACTGTCCAGACCGCTGAAACAGGGCGACCAGAGCTTGCAGAAACTGCTGATGCAACAGGCCAAAGCATTGCTAGAAAAATTTCCGCACTCCACTCTCATTGATCAGCAACTGCAACAGGCAATTCTGATTGGCCTGCAAAAAAACCTGTTTCAGATCGAGCATATTGCCGAGCAGATGAATTTTTCCGTGCGTCAGTTACAACGCCATTTGCAGAAACAGGGCAAAACCTATCAGCAATGTATGCAGGAAATCCGCTGCATGATGGCGATGCAATATCTGAAAGATCCGCACTTGAGTTTGCAGGAAACTGCCATGTTACTCGGTTATTCTGAACAGAGTGCTTTTCAGCGCGCCTTTAAGCAATGGACTCAACTGACGCCGCAGCAGTGGCGCCAACAGAATATGTCAGCCGCTTAAACGTAAGCGTCCGCTGAACACACCTTATGAATTCGTCCTATAAGCCTTAATTTAGTCCTCACTTAAAAACAAGTGGGAACTTAAATTTATGACTACAAATAACCAGACATCCA
>NZ_JBBCWZ010000011.1:0-62259 GCF_037145695.1 Acinetobacter sp. USHLN143 | reverse complement strand
ATTTGTTTAAGATGAGATATAACTCATTGAAATGTGTCATCATATTCGTCTTCAGAAAACAAGTATTATGCCATTATTTCAATGAGTTATCTTTTTTTGTCGTGTACAAAGCAAGATTATAAAACATGCCCATTTAGCTCAAAAAACAGACATCTACTCTAAGACCCAAGCTGATGATGCTTTAAAATCAAGCAATCCAATCAAGACATGAGGCGCCAGACACCTTGCACTTCTTGACACATTTATGAATTAGCTCACCTATTATTAATTGTTTTAATAGATAAATATATTATAATTAATCGTATTAATTGATTAAAATAACAACATAATTTCTCCTTAATCTTTAGTCCCGATTCTATATTTAAAGTCTAGATTTTTGTTATACAAGAGTTTTTATATAAAATAGCTTCGGAGCCTAATACTTGAATTTTACACAAAATTAATACAATGATTTAGCTTAAAAAAATAGCGATTTCGAATTGGATTGACTTAATAAATTGTCACAATACAATGTGTTCCAAAGCTGTACACATCTTGTAACAAAACGGTAAATATCATGAAAAAACTCGGTTTAGCCACTGCTTTATTATTAGCCATGACCGGTGCTCAAGCATATCAATTTGAAGTTCAAGGTCAGTCAGAGTTCATCGACAACACTGTGAATGAACAAGACTTCACTGGTGCAGTTCAAGGTACTTACTACTTCAACAATGTTGATGCTTCTAAAGGTCCTTTAGCTGAAGCTGCTTTTTTAAACCAAGCATCTAATGTTTCTGCTGCTTATACATACGGCGAAGACGGACAAGAATTTGGTGACCGCACTGTGCACCATACTTTCGGTGTAAAAGGTGAAGCGTATATCCCGACTAAAGTTGTTCCTGCTTATGCAAGCGCTTCTTATAGCCATACCATCACTGATAACAAAGCTGGTAACCCAACAGATGATAATGGCGACCGTTATGCATTAGAACTTGGTGCTTTAGTTGCTCCTAACTTCTTAGTTGCTGTTGGTTATACCAGCGTTGCTGACCAAGCTTCTTTAGATGCATTCAATATTGTGTCTAACGGCGTTGCTAAAGCTGCTCTTGAATCTGCAACAATTGCTGATAAGACAGATGCGATCACTGCACGTACTAAATACGTTGGTGCAATCGACGGTACTAACATGTCAATTGGTTTTGAAAGCGGTTTAGTTTATGGTGAAGATACTGCCTACAACTTAGGTACAACTCTTTTCCTTAACCCACAGTTAAGCGTTGGTGCTTCTTATATGGAATCTAGCTTTGCTGGTTCTCCAGACAAAGCTTGGGGCGCGAACGTAAACTACTTCATTACTCCTGCTGTTGCAGTTGGCGCATCTTATGTAAATGCTAACTACGAAGCAAATCTTGCGCAAACTGCTCAAGTTCGTGATACTCAAACGATCGGCGTAAATGCCAAATTCCGTTTCTAATTTCTGATTAGATTCTGAATCAAAAAAGGACGCATATTGCGTCCTTTTTTATTGTTTTATGACTCTGTTTACTCAGGCGTACGTACCAGACTTAAGAAGTGCAAATGACGTTCATATTGATCAATGATATCCTGCAATAGATCTTCTTGCGTCCACTCCATCACATCATAACCCTGCCCACCTTCTCTTAAAAAGACTTCTGCCTGATAGGAATCTACTCCCGCATTCTCCAGTTCAGCCATAAAGCTTGGACTTAAAGTCTGAGTGGCATTGACCTGATAGATAAAATTAATTTCATCCTGATGATCAACACGGAGCTGTATACCGTCTTCTAGCGGGCTAATCGCTACATGTAATCGGCGCCGTTTCAATTCACTTTGAAAGCTGAGAAATGCGTTATTCACCGTATTGTGAATATACTGCTGCACCTCTTCCTGAGTATGCGGATAATGCATGATCAGGCCTAAGCGCTGTTGCCAGCTGCGTGGATTCTGGATCGCACGCGGGGTAATCCGTGCGGCTTGCAGTGCATGCATTTTGGTGACATCCAGATGTAGGGCTTTGATTAATCCCCAACACATCAGCAGCATAATAAATGTAAATGGCAAAGCGCTCATAATCGTGGCCGATTGCAAGGCCTCTAAGCCACCGGCCAGCAAAAGGATGATGGCTAATAAAGCCATGAGTACGGTCCAGAACAGACGCTGCCAAGTCGGTGAATTATCACTTTTCGCTGTCAGATAATCAGTCACCAATGCCCCTGAATCGGCAGAAGTCACAAAGAACAGCATGACCAGTAAAGTTGCAATGATGCTGGTCACTGAGCTGAAAGGCAGATTGTTCAGAAACTCAAATAGGGCCACTGATGAATCACGCTGAACTGCCTCTAATAAGCCAGTATTGGCTTCATGCATAATACTGTACAGTGCGGCATTGCCCATAAAGCCCATCCAGATCAGGGTAAATCCAGTCGGAATCAGCAATACACCCACGATAAATTCACGAATACTGCGGCCTTCCGAGACCCGGGCAATAAACATCCCGACAAATGGCGACCAGGAAATCCACCAGGCCCAGTACATGATGGTCCAGCCCCCAATCCAGCCACTTGGCTGATAGGCATACAGATTAAAGGTCATACTGAACAGATTTGAAACATACTGGCCGGCATTCTGAATAGTCGTCTGTAACAGATAAATACTCGGACCTGCCACAAAGACAAAAATCAGCAACAGCAGTGCAAGTACCAAATTTAGTTCAGATAAACGTTTAATTCCTTTGTCTAATCCAAAAAATACGGAAGTCGCCGCCATGGCACTGACCACAATAATCAAAATGACCTGAGTACTGGGTGCCTGTTCAATGCCAAACAAATAGTTCAAACCTGAATTGATTTGGGTCACCCCGAAACCAAGCGTAGTAGCGACACCAAATACCGTACCAATGGTGGCAAAGGTATCGACGCCATCTCCAATCGGTCCATAGATCTTTTGACCAATCAGCGGATACAAGGCCGAACGGATTTTTAAAGGCAATTGATGCCGATAAGCAAAATAAGCTAACGATAGGCCAACAAGCGTATAAATGGCCCAGGCATGTAAGCCCCAGTGGAAAAAGGTGACCCGCATAGATTGTTGTGCAGCCAGTACGGTTTCAGGTTCACCGGCAGGTGGCGTGACATAATGCATCACCGGTTCGGCCACACCAAAGAACATCAGGCCAATCCCCATCCCTGCGGTGAATAGCATCGCAAACCAAGAGGCACTGCTATATTTCGGCTGGCTATGGTCGGGCCCCAGTTTGATTTTGCCCATATCCGACAGGGCAATATAAACCAGAAGGATGAGAAATATCGCCACCGACAATACATAGAACCAGCTAAAGGAGGTGGTAATCCACTGGTTCATTTGCTGGGTGAGAACTGAAAAAGTATCGGGTGCAAATACGACCAACGCTAAAAATATCGCAATAATGGCGACAGTACTGATAAAAACATTTGGATTGATATTGGCAAACCAAGATGGTTTTGTGGAAGGCATACATCCTCCATTTTTTAAAAATTGGATCGACAAACAGCGTCAAATAATTATTGGTAAGGTCAAAATGATCAGACAGATTCAGTCTATGGGAGCTAGATCTCCTGCTATTTTAGGGTGTGACACGAAATAAAGCCGTTAAGTTACTGTAACAAATACAATAAAAGAATGAGCTTCATTGCTCAGGCGGGTTTTCTCTATTTTTCACATTCTTTTTATGCGGTAGACGTGCGATATATTGCAAGGCAATTAAGCGGGATACAATCAGCGCCAGATACATCACCCCGACAAACATCTGGATAATCGCCAGCATCCGTGCGACCGGACTGACCGGCATGATATCGGACAGTCCTGTTGCAGACTGTACACTGAAACTGAGAAAAATCAGATCCAGCCAGGGTTGATAGGCTTGCAGATCGGAGTCTGAAAAGCTGTACGGCACCAAGAGCTGGCAGATACTGTAAAGGAAGGCAAAGCCCCAGGCCAGCAAGGTAAATACTGCGCCAGCGGCAAAGAGTTCATCCTTGGTCAGATAACGGTCATGGAACATATAACGTAGCAGGCCATAGGCTGCACTGAAATAAGCACCGGCTTCAAACAGGTTGGCGGTAACATGGATCCAAGTATAATGCAGCCCCAGCACAATCAGGGAGGAGAAGAAAATCGCGCCGGCGACAAAGCTGAGTCCTAAAATGGTAAACATCGGAGTCTGGCGAATGACTCTGGCAATCACCAGTAAAACCAGAACACCCAGCACCCAGGTTCCCGCCCGATAAGACACGCTTCCATAACTCAATACCGACAAGAGCAAGATCAGCAATTGCAGGCACAACAGCCATGCCGAAGGCAAATGGGTAAAGCTGTTCCAGAACTGCTGCAGAGATTGCTTCATAATGCCCTTCTTGTTGCTCTTCTTGTCACTATCTTCATGTAGGGAACACATTGTTATGGTTAGCCGCTTTTAACATAGCATGCTCAAAGCAGCTTGCAGAGATGCGATTTGTATGAAAATTACTTAAATAACACTGTACAAATCCAGCCAGCTCAATTCAATACGGCGTTTATACTAAAGAAAAAACTTGATGATATCTCCATAAAAAAAAAGCCCCTGATGGGGCTTTTTTAGCGTAGCGCGGATCTTAGTGATCCGATGCGCCTGAGATACCAATACCAGTTTGTGAGCGTACAAACTGGGCATCAAAGGCTTTGCGTTCTGCCTGAGCCTGTGCCGAATTATCCGTCACAGAGAACAACCAACAGCAGAAGAATGACAATGGCATTGCGAAGATTGCAGGACCATTGAACGGGTTCACTGGTGTATCAGAAATACCCAAAGTATCGACCCATACTGCTTTAGACAGTACAATCAAGGTTACTGCTGTTACCAGACCTGCAACACCACCAATAACTGCACCACGTGTCGTCAAGCCTTTCCAGAACATAGACAATACCAGTACTGGGAAGTTGGCACATGCCGCAACCGAGAATGCCAGACCGACCATGAAGGCTACGTTTTGTTTCTCGAACAGAATCCCGAGAATCATTGCAAAGATCGCAAGACCTAAAGTCGCAATCTTAGACATACGTAGTTCAGAGGCAGGCGTAGTTTGGCCTTTCTTCAACACGTTGGCATACAAGTCATGCGAAATAGCTGAGGCACCTGACAGAGTCAAACCAGCAACGACTGCAAGAATCGTGGCGAATGCAACTGCAGAAATGAAGCCCATGAACAGGTCACCGCCTACTGCATCAGACAGGTGCACCGCCGCCATGTTATTACCACCGACCAGCTCCAGCTTGCCAGTCACTGCCATTTTTGCAACATCAAGGAATTGCGGGTTGTTCGATACATACAGAATCGCACCGAAACCAATGATGAAGGTGAGCAGATAGAAATAACCAATAAAACCTGTAGCAACCACTACTGACTTACGCGCTTCTTTGGCATCTTTTACCGTGAAGAAACGCATCAGGATATGTGGAAGACCTGCTGTACCAAACATCAATGCCAGACCTAAAGAAATCGCATCAATCGGATTAGACGCCAGACTACCCGGACCCATGATCTTGGTCGCATCTGTCAGGCTCAAGTCATGTACTTTTGAGTAGACACCAATCGCCTGTTCAAACATGTTGGTAAAGCTGAAGCCCACGCCTTTCATGACCATGAATGCCATAAAGGTCGCACCAGACAGCAACATTACAGCCTTGATGATCTGTACCCAGGTGGTCGCCAACATACCGCCGAAGATGACATAAGCCATCATCAGCAAGCCAACGATCACGACTGCAATGTTATAGTTCAGACCGAATAGAAGTTTGATCAGCTGACCTGCACCCACCATCTGTGCAATCAGGTAGAACGCCACCACAACCAGTGAACTTAAAGCAGCCAAGGTACGTACCGGTTTTTCCTGCAAGCGGAAAGATACTACGTCTGACAGGTTGTATTTACCCAGGTTACGCAGACGTTCTGCCACCAGGAACAATACGATCGGCCAACCGACCATAAAGCCCAGTGAATACAGCAAGCCATCAAAGCCTGACAGGAACACCATCGCGGAAATACCCAGGAATGATGCTGCTGACATATAGTCACCGGCAATGGCCAGGCCATTCTGGAAACCAGAAATACCGCCACCGGCCGTATAGAAATCTGTGGTGCTGGTGGTTTGTTTCGCTGCCCATTTGGTAATGAACAGTGTTGCACCTACGAAAATCACAAACATGATAATCGCGTGCCAGTTGGTCGCCTGCTGTTCTGCGGCACCCAGATCAGGACCAGCGAAAGCCATACCTGAGGCCATTGCGGTTGCAGCAAGGGTAATAAGAGAATTCCATTTCATCTTAGTGGTGTCCTTTTTCATGAGCAATCGCTTCGACTTCACGGATTGCTTCTGCAGTCAATTGATCAAGTTTGTTATTGGCAATGTATGAATACACACCACACAAGATAAACGACAAGACAATGATACCCAGACCGAGTGGAATACCCCACGTGGTCACACCACCTGAAAGTGAAGACAATAGAAATTCTTTGTTGTAACCAACCAGCAACATGAAACCCACATAGATAAATAGCATAATGCCGGTCAACGTCCAGCTGAGCATACTTTTCTTGCGGACCATTTCCTTGAATTTTGGATTTTGTAGAATTCGATCTACTTGTACCTCATCCATAGTTACACTCCTGTAGCCCAACCATGGGCCTACTATTTTTAATTTGAATTATCACTATCACAAGTTAACAAGATTCGTATGTGCTTGTAATTTAGACTTTGGTCGTTAAAAAATGATCAATTTAAACTGTAGCGTTCATGATGCGCTATCATAGCGGCATGCTCAGCACACATCAGGCTATATGAACAGTTGGCTCATCATAGGGGTACTTGCCCTCTATATCGCATTACTCTTTATCTGCGCTTTTTACGGAGAAAAACATGCCAGCCGGCTGAGTACCCGTGGGCGCATGTTATTGTTCAGTTTAACTTTAGGAGTGTACTGTTCCTCCTGGACCTTTTACGGGGCCACTGGTGCGGCGGTACGTGAAGGCATTATTTTCCTGCCGATCTATCTGGGCCCGCTGTTATTCGTGGCTGTGGGCTACGATATCTGGCGCCGTCTGGGACGGGTACGCCAGCATCATGCCATTTCCTCAATCGCGGACTTTGTCGCTGCACGCTATGGTAAAAGTGGCCCACTGGCATCCCTGGTGACCATTCTGGCGGTGGTCGCCATTGTGCCTTATCTGGCCTTGCAGTTACGTGCGATTGCCTTAAGTGCCGCCGTCATTCTGGAACCTTCCGCAGGGGTAACAGGCACGACCAATGGCGTACTGTTTCTGACTGGGGTTCTGGCAATACTGGCGATGATGTTTGGTACCCGGCAGATTGCCAATACTGAACAGCATGGCGGCCTGATGCTGGCCGTGGCATTTGAGTCTTTTGTCAAACTCTTCGCCCTGCTGGCAGTTGCCTGTTTCTTTATGTTTGAAGCACCAGAAAATCTGGCACAGATCAGTAGCGATATCAGCACTACTTTTCATGATGTACAACTGTTTGGCGTGCCACAAAGTTTCTGGATTCAGACCCTGCTCGCGGCACTGGCCATTATCTGCCTGCCGCGTCAGTTCCATGTAGCTGTGGTTGAGCTACGTGATGAAAAACATATTCGTGGTGCGCGGCGTTGGTTTGCAGTTTATTTGATTCTGACTACCTTGGCGATTATTCCAATTGCCAGCTGGGCGCTACATGCTGCACCGCAATATCTGGCCATTCCGGATGTGGCGGTCCTGTCCTTACCACTTAGCTATAATCAGGACTGGTTGACCTTATTGGCATTTCTGGGTGGTTTCTCTGCCTCTACCGGGATGCTGCTGGTGTCTTCCGTGGCACTGTCAATCATGCTCAGCAATGACCTGATCATGCCGGCGTTGTGGCGTTTAAAGCTGATTTCCCGGCATGACAAACGCTTGCCGTTGGTGCTGAAATTTACCCGCCGGGTCTGTATCCTGGGTGTGATGTTGATGGGCTTCCTGTTCTTCAACTTCTTTAATGATATTGACCAGCTGTCAGTTTTTGGCCTGTTGGCGTTTAGTGCGGTGGCACAATTCGCCCCTGCCCTGATCGGCGGCCTGTACTGGCGTGGCGGCAGTAAACAGGGTGTATATGCCGGATTGTTGACCGGTTTTGCCTTGTGGGCTTATACCCTGCTGTTTCCGACCATTTTGCGCAGCCTGCCCGAAGCCTATAGCAGCTTTAGTCAAAACTTGCTGAATCAGGGTCCTTTTGGCTGGAACTGGTTAAGACCGGAAGCCCTGATCGGTTTTGAGTCTTTTGATCCGCTCACGCATGGAGTAGTCTGGGCACTGGGCTTAAATACCCTGCTGTATATCTGGATTTCCCGTATTTTCCGCCCAAGTATTGCCGAACAGATTCAGGCCGAAAGTTTCTTCTATTATGAAACCAAGCCACTACCCTCGCAGAGTCCTTCTACCGAGGTCAGCTATTCGCATCAGGATGTCGCCCGTTTAAAAGTTGGTGACCTGATTACCCTGGCCAAACGCATTACCGGCGAAGGCCCAACCACACGCGCTTTCCAGCAGTTTTGTACCCAAAACAGTGTTGAACTGAATGAAAACAGCAGTGCCAATGGCATGTGGTGGCGTTTCACTGAGCAATATCTGGCGGGGACTATCGGGGCAGCCTCGGCACGTACCCTGTTGACCACAGCTATGGTTAATAATGGTTTGGCATTGGGTCAGGTCGCCAATATTCTCGATCAGGCCTCGCAATGGCAACGCTTTAATCAGAACCTGATCATGACCATGATTGATCACATGACCCAAGGGGTCAGCGTAGTCGATGAAAACATGTGTCTGGTCGCATGGAACAATCAGTATCTGAAACTGTTCGATTATCCGACCGATATTGTCTATGTCGGTTGTCCAATCGCAGACCTGATCCGTTATAACGCTGAACGTGGTGAATGTGGCCCGGGCTCGGTTGAAGAACATGTACGGAAACGGATTCACTGGATGCAGGTCGGCAGTGCCCATGAATTTGAACGGATTCGTAAAGATGGCCGCGTCATTCAGATGCGCGGCAATCCGATCGAAGGCGGCGGGTTCGTTACCACTTTCGCCGATATTACTGCCTTCCGTGAAAATGAAGCCGTGCTTGAAGCCCGCGTTCAGGACCGTACCCAGCAGCTGGCCGATGCATTGTCCGAGCAGCAACTGGCGCGTGAACAGGCCGATAAGGCCAATATGTCAAAAAGCCGCTTCATTGCAGCCGCCAGTCATGACCTGTTGCAGCCAATGCATGCCGCGCGCCTGTTCAGTACCGCACTCGAACAAAGCGTGCAGAATGATGAAGACCGCAAGACCTTACAACAACTGGATCGTGCCCTGCATGGCGCAGAAAGCATGCTGTCTGCCCTGCTGGATATTGCCCGACTGGAAGGTGGCACGATTCAGCCGAAACGTCAGGCTTATCCGCTGCATGACCTGCTCAGCGATCTGGAACTCCAGTTCAAATCTATCGCTGCACAACGTGGCATCAAGTTCAGTGTGCATGATGCGCAGTTCTGGATTGATACCGATCCGCAATGGATTCGCCGGATTATCCAGAACTTTGTCAGCAATGCGCTGCGTTATACCGCCAAAGGTAAAGTGGTGGTGGGTGTGTTACGTTCGAGTAGTAGACCGAATCATATCCGCATTGGCGTCTGGGATACCGGACCCGGCATTGCCGAAGAACAGCGCATCAAGCTGTTTCAGGAATTTGAACGTTGCGGTCACACCTCACCTTGGGGTGAACAGGGTCTGGGTCTAGGTTTGGCGATCGTACAACGCATGACCAGCATGCTGGACTATCCGGTGCATGTATCTTCTGCGCTGGGCAAAGGCTCCTGCTTTATGATTGAAGTGCCTGTGATTGAGGCACCTAAAGTTGTTGCAGCACCGGTTCAGGCCGTACCTTTAAAGAGCAAGGCCTTTAAGATTCTATGTCTGGATAATGATGAAACCATTCTGGAAGGCATGTCGACCTTATTGACTAAATGGGGCTATCAGGTATTTAAAGCCACCGAACCTGAGCAAGCAGCCATGCTGATTCAGCAGGAAAATATTCAGGTTTGGCTGGTGGATCAGCATCTCAACCAAGACAAGATTGGTCTGGATTTCATTCTGGAACATCGTTCAAAGGATATTCCGGTCGCCTTGATTACCGCTGACTCCGATCCGGAATTACCGCAACGTCTGAAAGAGCTGAATATTGTTCTGCTGAAAAAACCACTGAAACCGGCATCATTACGTTCATGGTTATCTGGACTGAAAATTTCTGATTCCTAAATAGATACTGATCTGATCAATGCCCATTTCAAACCTTGAGATGGGCATTTTTTATACTCAACTGCCACATAAACTTACCTAGCTTGCATAAAATTTATTCTAATGTGCTAAAAGCAGCAAATATGCCGAAAATACAGCTGAATAGATTGACCAAAATGCTCATTTTTTAATTCACTATGGCAAAAACTGACGAATGTATTAATGTACATGTGTACACTTAGTTACAATTAATTATCTTATTGTTTTTAATAAAAATTAAAGAGTAATTTTCCACTACTATAACTTTAGTCGTATTTTTATCCCTTGTACTTGGCTCTAAAGATAGAGGAATAAGAAACGATCAGTTTCCATCTCATGTAGCCTTAATTTTTTTGGTCGCTGATCTATTTCTGCATATCGGAGTTCTTCACATGAACATAGATCAAAACCAGGGCCTGAATCAGACCCAGCAGTTTCACCGTCAATATGGCGCCAACGCCTTATTGCCAAGCATTGACTGGGCACAGATCTTTAAATACAGCAAGTTGAACGATGCCCAGTATCAAGCACTGGAAACGCTGTATCAGAGTGCAGTCCCTCTGGCACTGCAAGTCTTTGATGAATTACATTTTGATGTCTTTGAACCTTATGCCTACAAGCCGCAAGGTCTGGGACTATTTGAAAAGATTGCTGAACAGGAAGACAAGCTGATTCAGTCTTTAGAAGCTGAAACAGAGGACCTTCCAGCAAAAACCCGTCATCAGATCTGGAGCATGTTGCTGCGTGGTGGCGCGGTACTGGTCTTTAAGGCCTGGCTGGGTAAGGTCAAAAATGAAGAAGATTGCCTGGACACCAGCCAGTTTGATGAGCTGTCTGATCTGTTATTTATCAAAACCTGCCCACATGAACTGGCGCAACGTTTACATGTCGATCCGAATACGCGCGACGAACATGTCTTCCTGATGTATGACAATGAAGTTTATCTAGATCGTTTTAACAGTCTGGAAACTGCAGCACTGTTTGTGGATCTGGGTGTTTATGATGCGACTTTCCTGAGTCTGCGTGATGATCGCGTGGCGGAATATCTGAAGTCGAAAAGTTATGTCACCGAAGAGCAGATTGATGAATTGCAATGTGCCTTAAATCCTTTGTTTTGTGATGATTTCACCCGCAAACAGGATTATATCGCCTAGCTGACTCAGGTCTTTGCACTCAGTTTTTCAGATTTCGCCCATAAAAAAAGACCTCCAAGGAGGTCTTTTTCAATTCGGCTATGCAGAACTTACATTTTGCGGTCTTCAATATTCAGTGCATTGATGGCCAATACCGCTTGTGTCCGGTTTTGTACCCCAAGCTTACGGAAGATTGCAGTCACATGCGCTTTAATCGTCGCTTCTGACACATCCAGTTCATAAGCGATCTGCTTGTTTAATAAACCTTCAGCCACCATCATCAATACCCGGAACTGTTGCGGCGTCAAAGACTGGATCCGTTCTGCCAAAGCCGTTTCATCGGCAGCACGAGGATCAAAATTCATATTGGCTGGCAGATTTGGCGGTAACCAGATTTCACCTTCCAGCACTTCACGAATCGCTTCACCGATATGGCTTGGATGGGCAGATTTAGGAATATAGCCCATTGCACCATGTGCAATGGCACGCTGGATAATGCTGACTTCTTCATGCGCAGACACGACAATAATCGGTAAAGACGGATATTGTGCACGGACATGCACCAGGGCAGAAAAGCCAGAAGCGCCTGGCAGGTTTAAATCCAGCAGCACAAGATCAGGCTCAGGGCCATTTTCTAGACGTTCATAAAATTCATTGACTGCCGCAGTTTCATGAATCTGGGCTTGTGGCAGGCTATAACGTACAGCTTGAATCAAGGCATGACGAAATAGTGGATGATCATCAACGATTAAAATATTCATAGGCAACGTGAGAAAGATCTTGGCACGGTAGCCCCTATTCTAACCACACAACCCGGTTAAGGATATGCAAGACACTACAATTTTTAAAATAATATGCAGTTTTTCTTCAAAATTGCCCATTTTTGTACTATTGCAATAATTGTTTAATTCTCATCACTTTTTTATATATCACTTATTCCTCACTGAAAAAGCTTATCTTTATTCAATATAAATATAAATGTCATTCACTTATAAAAAAATTCTCCTTAAGAATCGAGCCTTTGTCGTATATCGCAAAATCAGATAACTTTTCAGCTTTTCGTTATTTTACAGCCCTTCGCTGAATCGGGATTAATAGGGTCATTCCGAGATTACCCCTATTTTCCAGGTTCTAAATATGTCTAATTTTAATGCGCAAAAACCCTTAAATATTGTGGCCGTATCTGGCGGTTTAAATCATCCCTCAAAAACCGAAGCCCTGGTTCAGGCCATTCTGGATGAGCTTGGGGAAGCGACACCAATCAATGTGCATTTCATTAAATTTAGCGAAATTGGTTCGCTCTTGGGAGGTGCGATTTACCGGAATCAGTTGCCGCAACGCGTTCAAGATGATCTGGCAGCAGTAGAAGCCGCAGATGCGCTGATTGTCGGCACTCCAGTTTACCGCGCTTCATTTACCGGCCTGTTCAAGCATTTCTTTGACTTTGTTGAGCAAACGGCGCTGGTCGATGTTCCGGTATTACTGGCGGCTTCTGGTGGCAGTGACCGTCATGCGCTGGTTCTGGAACATCAACTGCGTCCCCTATTCAGCTTCTTTCAGGCACAGACTTTACCGATTGGGGTCTATGCTACCGACCGCGATTTCACCCCTGAATATACCATTCACAGTGAATTGCTCCGCGACCGGATTACCCTGGCTGTGGCGCGTGCATTGCCGATTCTGGAATGGGCACCAGCCAAGGGACAACGTGCTGAAGTCATCAAAGAAAAAACCATTCAAGCGAGTCAAAATCTGGGCATTAACAAGCAGATCGAACAGGAAGAAGTGCTGCCTTCAGCAGCCGTGCCGAGCCTGGATGCCGCAGAATCGCGCTTGCACAGCAAGAAAGCACCAAAGACTCAAGTGGCTTGAACACAGCATTGCAAAGGGTGATGAATATGTCGAATGATAAAAATATCGTATTTGCCTATTGGGTGCCGAATGTCAGTGGTGGCCTGGTGGTTAGTAATATCGAGCAGCGCACCGACTGGAGCTATGACTATAACGTGCGTCTGGCACAAACCGCTGAACAGGCAGGCTTTGATTATGCCCTGACCCAGATCCGTTTTACTGCCGGCTATAACGCAGAAAACCAGCATGAATCGGTCAGCTTCAGTCATGGCATTCTGGCCAAAACTGAACGCCTGAAAGTCATTGCCGCGATTCTGCCGGGTCCATGGAAGCCGGCACTGGCTGCAAAACAACTGGCGACGATTGACCATCTGAGCAATGGCCGGATCGCGATCAATGTGGTCAGTGGCTGGTTCCGCGGTGAGTTTGATGCCATTGGTGAAGAATGGCCGGAACATGACGAGCGTTATGCCCGTTCGGAAGAGTTTATCCGTAGCCTGAAAGGGGTCTGGAGCCAGAATAACTTTAATTTTGAAGGTAAATATTATCAATTCAAAGACTATACCCTGAGTCCAAAACCGCTACAAAAACCGCATATTGAAATCTTTCAGGGCGGCAGTTCCCGGGCAGCACGTGATATGGCTTCTCGCGTATCTGACTGGTACTTCACCAATGGCAATACCCCGGAAGAGCTGAAAAAACAGATCGATGATATTCGTGAAAAAGCCAAGGCAAATCATCACTCGGTGAAAATCGGCGTAAATGCCTTTGTGATTGCACGAGATAGCGAAGAAGAAGCTCAGGCTGTATTGCAGGAAATTATTAGCAAGGCCAATGTGCAGGCAGTGAAATCTTTTGGTGAAGCGACCCGTGAAGCCGGCGGAGCAAGTCAGGAAGGTGAAGGCAACTGGGCCCAATCCACCTTTGAAGATCTGGTGCAATACAATGATGGTTTCCGCACTAATCTGATCGGGACACCGCAGCAGATTGCTGAACGGATTATCGAGCTGAAAAAAGTGGGCGTTGATCTGATTCTGTCAGGCTTCCTGCACTTTATTGAAGAGGTTGAATATTTTGGCCAGAAGGTGCTGCCTTTGGTCCGTGAGCTTGAAGCACAACAGGCAACACCTGTGCAGCAAGAAGAAGCTGAGCCCGTATAATCATTCCAATAAATCTCAGCAGACTCACTCCCTCCCTCAAGGCTCGGCTTGGGGGATTTTTTTATGTGATAAAATTGTTGTCTGGCTAGGTTTGAGACCAGCAATTCCTTAAAATTCTGCACTAACGACTTTCCAAGAATTTTAATAATGCAACTGATCTGGTTTCGTCAAGACCTCCGCATTCATGATCATGCCGCGCTTTGGCATGCCACCCAGCAAGGACCCTGTTTTGCTCTCGTGGTTCTCTCTCCCGAACAATGGAAGCTGCATCAGGATGCCCGGATTAAAATCGATTTTTATCTGCGTCGACTCATTATCTTAAAGCAGCAGTTAGCGCAGCTGAATATTCCGTTAATCATTTTAAATGTTCCCTTATGGCAAAACCTGCCTGCCGAAATGCTAAGCCTGTGCCAAAAACTGCAGATTGATACGCTACATGCCAATATTGAAGTGGGCGTGAATGAACTGCAACGTGATGCACAGCTACAGCAGATGCTGGAACAGCAGCAGATCCGGGTCGAGCTGTATCATGATCGCAGCCTGTTTCCACTGACCAGTATCCGTAACCAGTCCAATCAACCCTATCAGGTCTATAACGCATTCAAGAAAAAGTGCTATGAGCGACTGATTCAGAGTATACCGGGCTGTTACCCTGACATTCAGGCTCAAGATCCGCTTGAATTACCAGACCAGCTGACCAGTTTTGATCTGCAAAAATTTGCGGCTGATTATTCTGTCGATCATGCTGCCCAGCTCTGGCCTGCAAAAGATCAAGCTGCCTTTGAGCTGCTCGATGATTTTATCGGGGAGAAAATGGCTCACTATAAAACTGAGCGAGATCTACCTGCAGTCGATGGTACCAGCCGCCTGTCACCATATCTGAATATCGGTATTCTCTCGATCCGTCAATGTATGCAGACCCTGTTTAAGGACGGATATTTCCAGATTGATAATATCGGTCAGCAGACTTGGCTAGATGAACTGCTCTGGCGCGAATTTTATCTGCATACCCTGTTTGATTTTCCCCGTGTATCCAGACATCGGCCTTTTAAGGAAAATACCGATAAAATCCAGTGGCGCAATGCACCGGATAATTTGGCTGCCTGGCAACAAGGACAAACCGGGATTCCAATTGTCGATGCCGGCATGCGGCAAATGCGGGCCACTGGCTGGATGCATAACCGGGTGCGCATGATTACTGCGATGTTTCTATGTAAAAACCTGCTGATTGACTGGCGTCTGGGAGAAAGCTGGTTCATGCAGCATCTGATTGATGGCGATTTGGCAGCGAACAATGGCGGTTGGCAATGGTGTGCCTCGACCGGCATGGATGCCGTACCTTATTTCCGGATTTTTAACCCGGTCAGCCAGTCACAGAAGTTTGATCCGAATGGAGATTACATCCGTCAATGGGTGCCAGAACTGGCGCATCTGGATGCCGAAAGCATTCATGACCCCTATGCCAAAAATCTGGATCTTGAACTGGATTATCCAAAACCGATCGTGGATTTAAAAGCCTCTCGTGTAAGAGCGATTGAAGCTTTCAAGCAAATTTAAAACCAAACTTTTTCATCCAGAATAAAACAGCCTCTGATAAAGAGGCTGTTTTATTTTCAGATCAGGAATAAAAGCTTGGATCAGGCACTTTTCCAGTCAGCACCCATTCCCCCACTTCCTGATACTTATAATCGATCGGATCATGCAAGGTCTGGGTGCGGACATTGCGCCAGAAGCGGTCCAGATTGAGCTTGGCCGTGGTGGCCCGCGCACCCATCACCTGGAAAATATTCTGGGTAATATAGAGAGAGGTATTGGTTGCGGCAATTTTAGCTGTGGCAATGGCAACCGAGACTTCACCGCGCTGTTCGGCACTTAAATCATTCCCAAGCTCCCAGGCTGCCTGTAAACCCTGAACTGCTTTATCTGCGAGTAAGCGTACACCTTCTAGCTGTACATAGAACTCGGCAAAATGCTTCTGGGTAAAAGGATCATTCACTGCATCGTCTGCCAGTGATTTGGACCAGGCTTTTTGGGTCTGTACGCCCTGTCTGGCGATTTCAAATGCTCCTTCTGCCACGCCCAAAAACAGATGCACGAAAATCAGCTGGGCAATCAAAGGCCGTAGACTGGAATACGGCGTACTCAGTGGACCTGGATTTAACAGCAATTCATCTTCATGAATGTTGACCTGCTCAAAATGGCTGGTACCACTGTCGGTCTGGCGTTGGCCTATATTGTTCCAGTCACCCAGAAAACTCACACCCTCTCGCCGGGTTGGAATCACGCCAATCAGCAGTTTTCCTGCTTCATCATAGCCAGAACACAGCAACATATCCGAATCGATCGAGCCAGAACAGAAGCTTTTATCGCCATGGAAAATATATTCATTTTCCGAGACTTGAGTTACCGTGGTACGACGGTCCAGCGGATTTAGGGTATTGCCCCAGAACAGATTATTTTGTGCAGTCTGTGTAAACCATGTTGCATACTGCTCAGGTTGGGAAAATAACTGTACGGTGGCAATCAATAAATGATGAAAGCCATAGACATGTGCCAGCGAGCTATCGACCTGCGCAATGCTCTGAATGGTTTTAAAAATTGTTTGCCAGTCTGCGCCCTGTCCACCATAAGCAACAGGAATCGACAAGCCGAGCAGGCCGCTGTTACGGATCAGGTCACGTTCATGTTTGGGATTACCGCCCTGCTTGTCTCGCTCTGCGGCAGTCTGGGCAAATTGCTGGGCTAGTTTCCGGGCAATATCGACAGGAGATTGATCTAAATATGGTGATCGTACATTCATTATTTTTAACTCATGTTCAGCATCTGGGCAGCTTAGCAGATCGGGGCGCCGGGCTATATCCGAAAGCATGCAGAGCTTATTCCTGATTTAAAAATACCGGCTGTATGCAGCCGGTATTTTATCTTCTAGCGATTAAGCAGTATTGCGCTGTACTTCGGCAATCAGATGATCCACCACTTGCGGTTCAGCCAAGGTCGAGGTATCGCCCAGGCTGTCCAGTTCATTGGCGGCAATCTTTCTCAGGATCCGACGCATAATTTTCCCGGAACGGGTTTTTGGCAAAGCCGGTGCCCAGTGCAGCGCATCCGGGGTCGCTACCGGACCAAGAAGCTTGCGCACCCAGCTGACCAGTTCGGCACGTAATTGATCTGAACTGGCCACATCAGCCTGCAAGGTCACAAAAGCACAAATTCCCTGGCCTTTAATGTCATGCGGCATCCCGACTACAGCGGCCTCTGCCACCGATTCATGCGCCACCAATGCACTTTCAATTTCTGCTGTACCTAAGCGGTGTCCGGATACATTCAGGACATCATCGACACGGCCGGTAATCCAGTAGTAACCGTCTTTATCACGACGCGCGCCATCTCCGGTAAAATAGGTTCCCGGATAGGTCGAGAAATAGGCTTCGATAAAACGCTCCGGGTCTCCCCAAATGGTACGCATCTGACCCGGCCAAGAATCCTTAATCACCAGATTGCCCTCAGCTTCACCCTCTAGTTCCTTGCCGTCAGCATCCACAATCGCAGGTTGTACGCCGAAGAAAGGCCGTGTCGCAGAACCGGGTTTTAGATCAGTCGCACCCGGCAATGGTGTAATCATGAAACCGCCTGTTTCAGTTTGCCACCAGGTATCGATGACGGGACAGCGGCTTTCACCGACCACGGTGTAGTACCAGTTCCAGGCTTCCGGATTAATCGGCTCACCCACTGATCCTAAAATTCTCAGGCTACTGCGGTCACTTTCCCGCACAAAAGCATCGCCCTCGCGCATCATGGCGCGGATCGCGGTCGGTGCAGTGTAGAGAATGGTGACGTTATGCTTATCGACAATATGTCCGGTACGCGCCCAGCTTGGATATTGCGGCACACCTTCAAACATCACGGTGGTGGTCCCATTCGAGAGTGGTCCATACAGCACATAGGAATGCCCGGTGATCCAGCCCACATCTGCGGTACACCAGAACACATCATCTTGCTTGATATCAAACGCTTCACGGAAAGTACAGTTGACATAGGTCAGATAACCACCGGTGCTATGCATCACGCCCTTGGGCTTGCCGGTAGAACCGGAGGTATACAGGATAAACAGCGGATCTTCGGCATTCATCGGTTCCGGTGGGCAGATGTCATTCACTGACATAATTTCCGTGTGATACCACAGATCACGCCCGTCCTGCATTTCAATCGGATTACCGGTGCGGTGTACCACCATTACATTTTGGATCGAGTCTGTACCCGCCAGTTTCAGTGCCTCATCGACATTGGCTTTCAGTGGAATGGCCTTACCGCCGCGCATGCCTGAATCGGCAGTAATCACCATTTTCGCCTGACAGTCTTCAATCCGGCTGGCCAAGGAATCTGGCGAGAAACCACCAAATACCACGCAATGCACCGCCCCGATCCGGGCACAGGCCAACATGGCAATCGCCGCTTCAGAGACCATTGGCATGTACAGCATGACCCGGTCGCCTTTCTGGATGCCATTTTTCTTCAGCACATTGGCAAAACGGCAAGTTTCATCATGCAGCTCGGCAAAGGAAATAATCTTGTGCCGCGAAGGATGATCCCCTTCCCAGATGATGGCCGGTTTATAAGGATGTTCTTTCAGGTGCCGATCCAGACAGTTGGCACTGACATTGAGCTGACCATCAGCAAACCATTTGATTTTAAAATCATCTTTGTTAAAACTGGTATTTTTGACTTGGGTAAAGGGCTTGATCCAGTCCAGACGTTGCGCCTGTTCTGCCCAAAATTTATCTGGCTGTTCTATAGAATACTGATAACGTTCGAAGTACTGATCTTCGAGCGTACGTGCTGTTTTTTTAAATTCTTCGGGTACTGGATAGATCTCTTGCATAGGTCACTTCCTTGATTTTGTTCTATCTCATCACGAGAGGTTAATGCTGCGTTGTTGATTGTTTTTTATGCATAATGGCAGTATGGCCTGCTTATTTCAAATCCAGCAATCATGCTTTCGTCGTAGATTATTTATACAAATTCAATCAAAATAAACCACAACTTACAGTACAGAATCTTCTGCGCAACTGTGTATGATCTGTAGCACAGCCCTTAAAAATAAAACTGACCGCTTGTGGTTATTTCATCTGATTTAGCAGGATACGCTTTATGAAATCGCCTGAATCTCCCTACTTTAGCCCGCCTGCATTGCCCGCAACCGATCATCCCTTGTCGATGAAAGGCCGCTTCGGACGCTTGAGCTTTATTGCCTGGTCGGCATTTCTGTATTTCATTTTTTTATTTGGCAGTATTGCACTGGGTCTTAGTATTGATATTGTGAATATTTCTACCCACTCCATGGATCCCAACTGGCTGATTTCACTGCAAGGCTTGGCCAGCATCGGTGTGCTGGTCATGGTTCTGATGTATGTGTATTTCGCTTTAGTGGTAACCGTTCGCCGTTTGCATGATATGAACCGCAGTGGCTGGTGGGCGCTATTATTTTTACTGCCGCTAGTAAACATTTTTGTATGGCTTTATATCGTTTTTGGTTCGGGCGATCGAGGCAGTAATCAGTATGGTCCGGCACGGATGACCTTGCTCTGGGAAAAAATTCTGGCCTGGTTGATGATTATCCTGACCCTGCTTAGCCTGTTGGGATCTATCGCTTTATTCAGTTATATGAGCGGTGAAGAACAGTCACCTACCCCCACGGAAATGATGCAAAAAACTACTAAATACTTTTAACAACAGTGCCGTTATTTTTAAAATTATCCACTGGTGACTTCGAGCCCTTATTAATTTTTTGCTGAACATCAGGCAAAATAGGCAAAATTTGAATTGTGGAATTTTTGTGGCAGAGCAAAACAATACCTTAAGCCAGGTAACAGAGGGCACCACGGAGTTGTTACATCAGGCAACTGAGAAAACGACCCAGACCGTGATTGAACATACCGCCAAGTATAATGATGCCTACAGTACCATTGACAAAATCATGGAGGGCTTCTGGGAGCGTGTACCTTATTTTTGTATCGCGCTAATCGTGATTACGATTTTCTGGTTACTCTCCAAAGTCTTCAAGTTTTTCGTACGTAAAACTTTGGAAAACCGTTCTTATACCCGCCAGAATCTGGTGTTGGTACTCAACCGTGTCGGCAGTACCTTTATTATTTTCTTTGGTATTCTGATTGGACTGGTGATTGCGGTTCCTGGCTTTACCCCGGGTCAGCTGATGAGTGCCCTCGGAATTGGTTCGGTCGCGATCGGTTTTGCCTTCAAGGATATTTTTCAGAACCTGCTCTCTGGCGTGCTGATTCTGCTCAGTGAACCGTTCAAGATTGGCGATGACATTATCGTGAATGGCATGGAAGGTACGGTTGAAGATATCCAGATTCGTGCAACCTTTTTACGCTCACCGGATGGCCGCCGTATCGTCATTCCAAACGCGACCGTCTACACCAGTGCGGTTACGGTGAATACCGCCTATACCCGTCGCCGCTGCGAATTCGTCGTGGGTATCGGCTATGAAGATGACATCCAGAAAGCCAAGGATCTGATTACCGCTATTTTAGATAAAGATCCGACCATCCTCAGCCAACCGGGCTTTAGTGTCAATGTGACGGCGCTGGCTGACTTTTCCATTACCCTGAAAGCCTTCTGGTGGGTCGATACCACTGAAACCGGCACCGGAACTTCAATCAGTGCGGTGCAGGAACGTGTGATTCAGGCTTTTGCCGAGCATAATATTTCGATTCCGTATCCGGTACAGGAAGTCAAAGTCTATCGTGGTGAGGGCAATGAAGAGGCTTCAGCCCGTGCTAAACAGTCGACCTAAAACATAAGGAATCACGGTTTCTGTACGGATAATACGGTTGCCCAGGCTCACAGCCTGGCAGCCGTTTTTTATGAGTAAATCAACTTCATATGGAATAAATCCACCCTCCGGACCAATAATAATCGTACAGGGATGCTCAATCGCAAATGGCATCGCTTGCTCTGCATAAGGATGTGCCACATAAGCCGGACCATCCGTACTAATCAAACCCGGCAAGATATCTTCAACAAAGGGTTTAAAGCGTTTATATAGCTCGATTTTCGGAGCAACCGTATCCCCTGCCTGTTCTAGCCCCAATTCGATATAATGATTTAACTGCTGTAAAAATGGGGTTTGCCAATAGCTTTTATCGACGCGGTAGCTATGCAGTAAAATGATTTTTTCAACGCCCAAAGTGACACTATCCATGATCAGACGGCGCAGTACTTTCGGACGTGGCAAGGCCACAATTAAAGTCACTGGCAATTTTTCTGGAACAGCTTCTTCTTGCAGCGGTTTCAAGCGCACTGCTTTTTCAGAGATTTCGACAATCTCAGTCAGGTAACGCAGACCTTCCCGAATTCCGACTTTTAACGTATCTCCCACCTGGATCTGCAAATGCTGCTGTAAATGTTCCAGTTGCCGAGTTGAGGTAATGGACCAAAGTTCAGTTTCGGTTTGACGTGAATCAAGCAGGATGATGTTCATAAAAAAGAAGACCAAAAAAATATGATATATCCCTCTATTGGCTAGAGGGTGGCGACAGGGATGTCGCCTGCAGTGCTGAGGGACAGGACGTCCCTTCAGCACTGCAAAAGGCTTTTGTTACTTTTGGCCCGACAAAAGTAAGATACTGCCTACGCTATAAAAAATATATTCTGTACCTCATCAAAAGGCCGTGATTGCCCTTTGAATTGATTTAACATCGCCTCAAATCATAATTAGATCAAATTATTATTGTATAGGCCTTCCCTACTTTTGACAGCGCAAAAGTAGGCAAAACGCTTTTTTAGGCTGATGACACTTCCCTGTATCACAGCCTAACGACGGCCTCCCTGCCGTCTTGGTAAATCCAATATCTGTTACTTATCAATATAAATTAAAGATACTGATCAATCACCTGAATATGCTTCGCAAGTGACCCCGTATTTAACTGCATAATTTGCTGCGCTGCTGCATTCAAATTTTCCGCCTTGAGCGGATCTTGCAAAAGTTCCAGTAATACCTCTGCAGCCTGCTGGGCATCCTGTACTACTGCGACTGCGTCTGCCTGAACAAACTCATCCACGATGGTCTGAAAATTAAAATAGTTTTTGCCTAAAACAGTCGGCACATTCAACGCAATCGGCTCCAGAATATTATGTCCACCACCTGGCTCATTTAAAGAACCACCGACATAACAGGCCTGGCTCAAAGCATACCAGAGCCACATTTCACCCATCGAATCGGCCAGATAAACCTGGGTATCTGCTTCGATACGTTGCCCTAAACTACGACGCTGAGTTTTTAATCCCAAAGACTGTGCAGCCTGGAACACCTCATCAAAACGTTCCGGATGGCGCGGTACCACAATACAGACCAAATATGGATCAGCTTCTAAAGCAGCTTTTAAAGCACTCAGAATTTCTTTTTCTTCAGGAGCATGAGTACTAGCTAACGTGACGATCTTTCGCCCCCCTAACTGCCACTCCTGTGTCAATTGATCTGCCTGCTGGATAAAGCGCTCGGGCGCAGTAATATCAAATTTGATATTGCCCAAAACCTGGGTTTTTTCGGCTGCTATTCCTAACTGGATATAACGTTGCTGGGTGGCAATATCCTGTGCCAAAAGCTGGGTTAACTGCTGTAGCATGCCTCTAGTCAGACCTTTGACCTTGGTATAACCTTTGGCAGATTTTTCAGACAGACGCGCATTCAACAATACAGTTGGCACATTAAACTGGGGTGCCTGATCCAGCAGATTAGGCCAAAGCTCGGTTTCCATCAGCAATAAAAGTTTCGGCTGATACTTTTGATAAAATTCACGAATTAAAGTTTTCTGGTCAGCAGGCAAATACACGGCTTGAAACAAATCGAGATAAGGCGCTTTTAAAAAAAGTGATTTAGCGCGTGCCTGACCGGTTTTGGTGGTATTGGTGACCAGCACCGGATGGCCAAGTTTTAAATAATGTTCAATTAACGGTTGGGCAGCATTGGTTTCACCCACCGACACCACATGAAACCAGATGGCATGCAGGTTTTTGGATGGCTGAAACGGGCCGAAACGTTCTGTCAGTTCTTGTTGTAATTGTTCAGGATCGGTCGCACGTTTACGGATACGCGATTGATATAAGGGTTTAACCAGCGCCAAGGCTGCGTTATACCAAAATGGAGTGGCCACATTGCGCCCCTGTCCAAAGATTCAATGGGCAGAATATAGCAGAGCCACATCAACATGTTAATCAATGTGGCTCATTTTTAGATTATTCTACTGTAGTTAAAGCTTCTGCTTCAGCCAATGTCGGATAATCAATATAGCCTTCCGCGACATTGGTTCCGATCATATTTTCCAGCTTCAGTTCATTCAGCGGCGCATCTTCGAGCAGACGTTCGTATAGATCCGGATTGGCAATATACGCCTTACCAAAAGCCACCGCATCAGCCTTGCCTGAAGCCAGTAATTCAATGGCATCTTCACGACTTAGTTGCATATTGGCAATATAAGGCACTCCATTTGAGCGCTGTTTCATATATTCAGAAATACTGTCTTCTGCCAGATATTCACGGGTAAAGAAGAAGGCAATCTTGCGCTTACCCAGCTGCTCCATGGCATAGCCAAATGTTTCACGTGGATCATTGTCGCCCATGTCATGGTCATCACAACGCGGCGCAAAATGCACCCCTACACGATCTGCGCCCCATACTTCAATCAGTGCATCAGTTGCTTCTAGCAGGAAACGTGTACGATTTTCCACTGAACCGCCGTATTCATCTTCACGCTGATTGGTTTTGCTTTGCAAGAACTGGTCAATCAGATAACCATTGGCAGCATGTAATTCAACACCATCAAAACCGGCTTCTTTAGCACGAATCGCGGCTTGCTTATATTGCTCGGTAATGGCATGAATTTCCGAAATTTCCAGCGGACGCGGCAACACATAAGGACGTTTTGGACGTAACAAGCTGACATGACCCGCCTGTTGTACTGCACTTGCAGAGACTGGTGTTTCACCATTTAACAGATCCGGATGCGATACACGACCAACATGCCAAAGCTGGGCAACAATCAGACCGCCCTTCTCATGAACCGCTTGAGTAACCTTTTTCCAGCCTTCGACCTGAGCATCGGTAAACAATCCTGGAGTATTTAAATAGCCATTGGCTTCTTCAGAAATCACTGTGGCTTCAGAAATAATCAGGCCAGCACTTGCACGTTGCGCATAGTACTCAACCATCATTGGGGTTGGAACGCGATCAGCAGTTGCGCGGTTACGGGTCAGCGGCGCCATGATGACACGGTTTTTAAGCTCTAACGCACCGAGCGTTAAAGGAGAATTTAATTCAGCCATCGTTACTCCCACCTGTTAAAGGTGTTGTTGTAGGTGTTCGATAAATTGTTGAATCAAAGTTTCATTGCGGGAGAAATATGACCACTGTCCATGCTTGGTCGCAGTGATCAGGCCAGTCTGCTGTAACACCGACAGGTGATTGGACATGGTGGACTGGGAAACCTGGCCCAAACGTTCAATTTGACCTGCACAGACCCCACGTTGAAAGCCACCACACTCTTCCGCAGACAAATATTGCTCCGGAGATTTTAACCACTCCAGAATTTGTCGACGGGTCGGATTGGCTAAGGCTTTAAAAATTAGATCAAGGTCCATAGGCACATCACAATCAGTGGCGCAACGAAACTTTATTCAGCATCTGCGGCCATTATATCGTATTTTTTCGATTTATATATCGAAAATTTTAGATATAATAATCACAATCTGCACAAGCTTTGTTACGCCAGCTTTTAAACGATTTCTTACAGGCCCTGTTTCAGGCTTGCTTCGATAAATTTGTCCAGATCACCGTCCAGAACTGCGCCAGTATTGGAATTTTCCACACCTGTACGCAAATCCTTAATACGTGAATCATCCAGGACATAAGAACGGATCTGACTACCCCACCCAATGTCAGACTTGGAATCTTCCAGTGCTTGTGCCGCTTCGTTACGTTTGCTCATCTCGAGCTCATAAAGTTTGGCACGTAACTGCTTCCAGGCGTGGTCACGGTTGGCATGTTGTGAACGCTGGTTCTGACAGGCCACCACAATTCCGGTCGGTGCATGGGTTAAACGCACGGCAGAATCTGTTTTGTTAATATGCTGACCACCCGCCCCTGATGCACGATAAGTATCGGTACGAACATCGGACGGATTGATTTCAATTTCGATATTGTCATCAACTTCCGGTGACACAAACACGGCAGAGAACGAGGTATGACGACGGTTGCCCGAGTCAAAGGGCGACTTACGCACTAAACGGTGTACACCAGATTCGGTACGTAACCAGCCATAGGCGTACTCACCTTCCACACGAATCGTCGCAGATTTAATCCCGGCAACATCGCCATCCGACTCTTCCATCACTTCTGCTTTAAAGCCATGACGTTCAATCCAGCGTAGATACATACGTAGCAACATAGACGCCCAGTCCTGTGCTTCTGTACCGCCTGAACCAGCTTGAATTTCAAGATAGCAAGGGTTTGGATCCATCGGATTATTGAACATACGGCGGAATTCAAGCTTGGCCAGTTCTTCTTCAGCCGTGCTCAGTTCAGCCTGTACGTCTTCTAGCAAGCTTTCATCATCCGCTTCAACCGCCAGATCAAGCAAAGCCTGTGCATCTTCAAGCTGGGTACTCAAGCCATCCAGCACATTTAATACGTTTTCAAGCTCGCCTTTTTCTTTGGCCATCGCTTGGGCACGACTCTGGTCATTCCAGATGGTTGGATCTTCTAATTCACGCAGGACTTCTTCTAAACGCTCTTTTTTCAGATCGTAGTCAAAGATACCCCCGTAGTGTTTGACCACGTTCGTTTAAGTCTTTTAATTGGTTTAGATACGGATTAATTTCCACGTGAATTACTCTCAATCAAAATTAGGCACAAAATTCTTAGCCCGGTATTATAGCACAGTCTATTTCCGCTATTTTAACGATCCATTCAGTCTAAAGCTCGAATGTCTTGAGCATTTAGACCTGTATTTCCCTCATCCAATTTTCAACATCTCATAGACTCTTTTGCGTCTTTTTATCCGAAATTTTTATCGGCTTTTTAGCCCCGTTTTATGACCGAAATATAATTTTGCAATTGATTTTATAATTTAGGATTTCTTATTGGTCTGTATAAAAAATCAGCGAATTCAATAGATTCCACAATATCTACACAGTTTTAATAAAACACTACATTATAAATTTAATTTTATTATTCAGTCACTTGTTTAGCAAAAATTACACAAGATTACGCTATTCACATTACTGTAACTTTCCTTTGATTGACGATCTTTGGAATTGCTCTAGACTGAAAGTTGTAACAAAAAGTGTAATGTTTTTAACTCACGATTTGAGGGGTAGTAACCATGAAAAAATTAGCGATTGCTTCGGCACTACTTTCAGCAATAGCAATGACTGGTACAGCAGCACATGCTTACCAAGCAGAAATTGGTGCATCAGCAGGAGTGTTTGATCCTGACAACGGTGGAACTAGCGGTTCTTTCGGCGTTGATGGTACATATTACTTCAATCCAGTTCAAACACGTAATGCACCATTAGCAGAAGCAGCATTCCTTGATCGTGCTAGCAACGTGAGTGCGCAATATCAATATAATGAAATTGGTGATTCTGAAGCGCATCGTTATGGCGTAGGTGCAGAGTACTTCGTACCGAATTCTGACTTCTACTTAAGCGGTAACGTCAATGGCCATGATCTGCAAGACAATGATGATGTAGAAAATGATTTAACCACCTATGCAGCTGAAGTCGGTTATCTGCCAGCGCCAGGTCTATTGATTGCGGCGGGTGTAAAAGGTTGGGATAACGACAATGATGATGGCGTAGATCCAACATTGCGTGCTAAATATGTCACTACACTTAGCAACGGTAAAGACATCAACCTGGAAGCAGGTGCAGCGTTTGGTGATTTAGATGAATACAATCTGGCAGCAGATTATTTCATCGACAAAACCTTGAGTGTCGGTGCTGATTATCACAACAATGATATTACAGACAAGAGCGAATTTGGTATCAATGCACGTAAGTTCATTAACCAGCAAGTGAGCTTAGAAGGCCGTGTCGGCTTTGGCGAACAGTTTAACAATGACTACAATACCTTTGGTGTAGCAGCGAAGTACCGCTTCTAATCTAAAACCAAAAGTTAGTCATTCATAGAAACCCATCCTCGGATGGGTTTTTTTATTGCACTTTTAACAAGCATTTAGGTATTTTTGCACATTGACGGGGCGAATATAAGCTGTACAATTTGTTACAACTGTTCATCAAACAGTCATATTTTTATAACAAAGAGAGAAATCTAAATGCTTAAGAAACTTGCTCTTGCTACAGCGCTTCTTGCTGGCCTGGGAACTGCACATGCTTATCAAGCTGAAGTTAATGCAGCATATGAAAATACAGACACCGATGGCTTAGGGGATATAGATACCTTTGCAATTGGTGGAAAATATTATTTAAATGGGGTTCAAGTTAAAAATGCTCCTCTTGCTGAAGCAGCATTTTTAAGCAAAGCAAGCAATATTGGTTTGGCTTATGCTAATGCAAGCACTGAAGACGAAGGTGTTGAACTGGAAATTGATACTGTAGGTATCAATGGTGAATTCTTTATTCCAAACTCACAGTTCTATGTTGCGGGTAGCTTAAACCGTGCAGAAGTTACTGCTGAAAGTGAATTTGGCAAAGCATCTGATGACAATACGGGTTATGCAATTGAAGCAGGTTATCTGCCTATTAATGGCTTACTTTTAGCAGCCGGTATTTCTAAAGAAAATATCGATGCAGCTCAAGTTGCTAAAAAGGGTTTCATTAATGCTTATAGCACATCAAGTGCATTGGCAGATGACACAGCTCTTACCCTACGTGCTAAATATGTAACTTTAGTTGGCAACCACTACGCTAACTTTGAAGCATTCACTGCTTTTGGTGATGAGAATGCGTATGGTGTAGCTGCTGATCTTTATATTGATCCAACTTTAAGCGTGGGCGTATCTATTAACGATGCAACCTTAGAAGATTTTGATACTGTATTCTCAGTACGTGCTCAAAAATTCTTTACACCTGCAATTGCAGCTGGCGTGAATTACACAACTACTGACGGTGCTGACTCTTTCGGTATTAACGGTACTTTCCGCTTCTAATCTCTCCGATTAAAAGCAAAAAAAACCGCTCACTCGAGCGGTTTTTTATGGCCTATTGTTCTAAATGGATAATCCGCATTTGCAAGCTGATATTGCCATTAAATACATTTTTATCCAGCTCATAGACCAATCGTGTATCTTTCATCGGGTCAAAGTCATATTTATCCGCTGCATTGAAAGCGATCGCATCCACGACCTGCCCATTCTCCAACGCCACACGTAACTTAAGATGCACATCTTTAAGCCAGCGATAGTGCATGATTTTAAACACACCATCAAAAATCGGTTGGGGGAATTTTTGCCCCCATGGACTTAAATTCTGTAATAAATCGACTGTTTCAATGTGAAAAGCAGAAGCTGGCAGCTCTCCATCCGTCCATAAAGTCGCAGTGAATAAATCCTCATCCATCGCACCAATCAGTACTTCAAAGACCTGCTTAAACTCGGCGAAATTTTCTTTTTTCAGGGTTAAACCGGCTGCTGCTGCATGGCCACCAAAATGACTGACTAAATGAGGATATTGCTCTGCCACCTGTTCAATCGCATCACGAATATGAATACCTTCAATCGAACGCGCCGAACCTTTGATATGAATCCCATCCTGATCCGCGGCAAAAACAATACTCGGACGATGGAACTGCTCTTTTAAACGCCCTGCTACAATCCCGATCACTCCCTGATGCCAATGCTGTTCAAACATGATCAACGCAGCAGGTAGTTCAGTGGCATCCCACTGGATTTTATCCAGCTCAAGCAAGGCTTCCTGCTTGATTTTACCTTCCACCTGACGGCGTTCGACATTGAGCTGATTCAGCTGTTCAGCCAGTGGATAAGCAGTTGTCAGATCAGGAGCCAGCAAACATTCGATCCCGATATCCATGGTTTCCATGCGTCCAGCCGCGTTAATCCGTGGGCCTAAAACAAAGCCCAAATCTTGAGCTTTCAGACCAGCAGGATCACGCTTTGCAATATCAAGTAGCGCACTGATTCCTGCTCGGCATAACCCTTGCTGGATCCGTTTCAACCCTGCATCGACCAGAATCCGGTTGTTATAGTCCAGACTCGCGACATCGGCATAAGTACCGAGCGCTACCAGATCAAGATAATTGGTAATTACCGTACAGGATTTCCCCAGTTTCTTGCGATGGGTCGACAGATTGGCCAGCACATAAAATGCCACCCCCACCCCGGCCAAGGCCTTGCTCGGGAAATCGCAACCGAGCTGATTCGGATTAACCACCGCTTCGGCTTTTGGTGTCGGCTTGGTCGTTAGATGATGATCGGTAATGATCACCTGCATGCCATGATCCTGCGCCTGTTTTACTCCGTCATGGCTGGAAATGCCATTGTCCACGGTAATCAGTAAATCAGGCGTGAAATTGACAAAGGCCAGATCTGCAATTGCGGGCGTCAATCCATACCCATATTTAAAACGGTCTGGTACCAGATATTCAACATTGGCGCCCATATCACGCAGTGCCAGCACCATGAGTGCAGTACTGGTCGCGCCATCGGCATCATAATCGCCGACAATCACGATTTTCTGGCCATGATCAATCGCCTGATCCATCAATTGAATGGCTTCAGGCAAGCCTTTCATGGTCGGTGCCAGCAAATGCTTCAGCTTGAGCTCAAGTTCCTGCTCGGATTCCACCCCACGACGAGCCAGAATCTCGGCCACAAATGCAGGGACGCCCGGTAAATTTTCAGGGCGTGTCAGCAATGGACGTTGTTTGATTTCCAGTTTTTGCATGGTTATGGCATTAAGCGCTCTAAAGTCCAGCCGGCATCGGTTTTGCGATAACTTAAACGGTCATGCAAACGGTTCGGACGACCCTGCCAGAATTCATAATAATCGGGTTCGAGACGATAACCGCCCCAGAATACCGGCTTGTCCAGCTGTTGCTGATTGGCAACCTGGGTATGCAAATCCCAAAAACGTTGCTGCAATTCCTCACGACTAGCCACGATGCCACTTTGCGGGGTACTGATATGCGCGGCAATCTGGCTTTCGCGTGGACGTTTATGATAATAGTCGGTCGATTCTTCTTCCGATATTTTCTTTACACGACCTGAAATACGAATCTGGCGCTCCTGATCCTGCCAGTACAACAACAGTTCGGCATAAGGATTTTCAGCCAGATCCAGACCTTTTTGACTATCATAGTTGGTATAAAAGTCATAACCCGCTTCAGTCGCTCCACGTAGCAATACCGTACGCACATGTGGACGACCTTGTGCATTGGCTGTTGCCAAAGACATGGCATAGGGTTCATGCAATTTTGCTTCCAGTGCATGGTTAAACCATTGCAGGAACTGCATATGTGGATTCGGATTGACTTGCTGTTCCTGTAACTCGCCTTTTTCATAATTCAGGCGTAGTTCACTCAGATCCTTGATCAGATCACTCATCATCTATGTTCCTGTTAAGCGGCATTGGCACGCACAGCATCTGCCAGGCTGTTTGCAAGTGTGGTGACTTCAGCCAGATCATCGCCTTCGACCATCACACGAATGACAGGTTCTGTGCCAGATTTACGAATCAATAAACGGCCACGACCTTTAAGCTGCTGTTCGGCTTTTTCAAATTCAGCTGCCAGTTCAGGCACTGAATAAGGGTCAAACATGGCATTTAAACGTACATTGACCAGGACATTTGGCAACAGTTTAAAGTCAGCCACAAGTTCATGCAGGGCTTTTTTCTGTTCAACCATCACGGTTAAAACCTGCAGGGCTGCAATAATGGCATCGCCTGTGGTGCTCTTGTCTAAAGTCAGAATATGACCAGAAGGCTCACCGCCAATTACCCAGCCATTTTCTTCCAGACCTTGTAATACATAACGGTCGCCGACTTTGGCACGTAATAACGGCACTTGAGCTTTTTCCAGCGCCAGTTCCAGCGCCATATTGCTCATTAAGGTACCGACGATACCTGCCGGTTTTTTCGAGCTTTGAGTCGCAAGAATATAAAGAATATGGTCGCCATCAATCAGATTACCGGCTTTATCTACGAGAACCACACGGTCAGCATCCCCATCAAAGGCAATACCCAAATCCGCTTGATGTTGAATCACGGCTTGTTGCAAGCTTTCCGGATGCGTTGAACCACAGCCCTCATTAATATTTAAACCGCTCGGCTCATTGTGAATCGCAATTACACGTGCGCCCAGTTCACGGAACACTGCAGGTCCCACGTTATAGGCTGCACCATTGGCACAATCCACCACAATGGTGAGTTCATTCAGATCCAGATGATACGGGAACGTCGATTTACAGAATTCAATATAGCGACCGTTGGCATCTTTAACCCGGATACTTTTACCCAGATTCGCCGTATCTTCAATCACAAAATCTTTTTCAAGTTCCTGATTAATTTCGTCTTGTAAAGCATCTGGCAATTTTTTACCTTCCGCAGAGAAGAACTTAATGCCGTTATCAAAATACGGGTTATGCGAAGCGGAAATGACAATACCCAAGCTGGCATGTAAGGCACGGGTCAAGTGAGCAATCGCCGGTGTCGGTAGTGGACCTAAAAGGTGAACATAAACGCCAGCGGCATTTAAACCTGCCTGTAAGGCAGCTTCCAGGATATAACCAGACAAACGGGTATCTTTACCCAGAACCACCAATGGTTTGGATTTTTTACTATGACGTTTTAAAACTTTACCAGCCGCAAATCCCAGTTTCAGGGCAAACTCAGGGGTAATCGGCAATTCGCCAAACTTTCCACGAATACCATCCGTACCAAAATAACTCATCTTTATCTCACTTCTTAGCGGATGATTGATATCACCCATTTTTTTCCTTGAGTCACACTTTACACCAAAATAAAAAAGCCGTCATTTGCATGACGGCTTTTTAAAATTTTAAATCACAGGAAATTAACCTACGCGATAGTTTGGTGCTTCTTTGGTAATGGTCACATCATGTACATGCGACTCAGACATACCGGCAGAAGTGATTTTCACAAACTTGGCATTCTGACGCAGGTCTTCAATCGTCGCAGAACCGGTATAACCCATTGAAGAACGTAGGCCGCCCATCATCTGATGTACGATATTACCCATTGGGCCTTTGTACGGTACACGACCTTCAATACCTTCAGGAACCAGCTTCTCGGCACCGGCCTTGGAGTCCTGGAAGTAACGGTCAGCAGAACCTGTCGCACCCGCCATCGCGCCCAATGAACCCATACCGCGATAAGCCTTGTAGTAACGGCCCTGGAAGAATTCAACTTCGCCTGGTGCTTCTTCAGTACCGGCCATCAATGAACCAACCATAATCGTGCTTGCGCCCGCACCAATCGCTTTGGCCATATCGCCAGAGAAACGAATACCGCCATCTGCGATCAAAGGAATCTGATCTTTCAGCGCATTGGCAACAGAATCAATCGCAGAGATCTGTGGCATACCAATACCCGCCACAATACGCGTGGTACAGATTGAACCAGGACCAATACCAACTTTAACGGCATCCGCACCTGCATCAAGTAACGCCAGCGCAGCATCACCTGTCGCGATGTTACCGCCAATCACCTGAACTTGTGGATAATTGGCCTTAACCCAACGTACACGCTCGATCACACCTGCAGAATGGCCATGTGCAGTATCGACTACAATCACGTCCACACCTGCATCAACCAAGGCTTCTACGCGGCTTGGCGTTTCTGCACCAGTACCGACAGCAGCACCAACACGCAGACGACCCAGGTCATCTTTACAGCTATTTGGATACAATTCAGCTTTACGGAAATCGGTTACCGTAATTAAGCCTTTCAGCTCTTGCTGATCGTTGACCACCAATACTTTTTCAATACGGTGCTGTTGCAATAAAGCTTGGATATTTTCTTTCGATTCGCCTTCACGAACTGTCACCAGACGATCCTGACCAGTCATGATATTGCTGACTGGCTGCTCAAGATTGGTTTCAAAGCGTGTATCACGACCTGTCACGATACCCACCACTTTGCCGTCTTTCACAACAGGCACACCACTGATATTATTGGCTTGAGTCAGCGCAATCAATTCACGTACTGTGGTCTCAGGAGTCACTGTAATCGGGTCTTTAACCATACCCGCTTCGAATTTTTTCACACGGCGCACTTCTGCAGCCTGAACAGCGATATCCATGTTCTTGTGCAAAATACCGATACCACCATTTTGCGCCATTGCAATTGCCATACGGGACTCAGTCACCGTATCCATTGCTGCAGACACAAGAGGAATATTCAGGTTAATGCCACGAGTTAAACGTGTCTTTAGGGAGACATCTTTTGGAAGAACAGTAGAATAGGCAGGGAGTAATAGGACATCATCGAAGGTTAACGCGTCTTGAACGATGGTCAACATAACAGTCTCACTGGTAATTTCCGTGCACTATTATAAACAAATATCGGCTTAAATTTCATTGCAATTGCAAAATTATTTTTTTATTCAAGCTTCGTACACGCAGATCTATGTGGGTGCTAAAACAGTATCAATAATACGTCCGATCATGAAGTTCCCTATTTTAAAATATACCCCGATCATTTTAATGAAGTGAAAAGCAGAGCCTAAGCTCTGCTTTGGATGGATTTAGCTGACATATTCAAAACTGTCATCATTGTCGGCTTCATCAGTTTCAATCTGGACAAAGGGCAACATATTGTGTGCAATACGTGCCTTATTGCATTGCTCATCGGCAATCTGCACTTCTTTGCAGGATGAACTGCGCTGCTCATACATACCACAGCTGACCTGCTGGCCGATGGTGCCATCAAGTGCAATACAGCGTGGATTTTTTTGATTGGTTCCAGCCATACATGAATAGACTGCTGTCACAGGTTCGGTATAGTGCTCAGGCATATGAATTCCTTCAGCCCAATAAAACGAAACCCTGAAATAGGCGCAGCACGCCCCGCAGCTTAAACACGCATCCGGTTTTGGAACTTGAGACAACATTTCTTATAAGTTCTCATTATCAAAAAAAAGTTTTTTGGAGAAGAAATATAAAAAATGTTGTTTTTCCACACAAGAAAAAAATTATTTTTTGTGTGAACTATTCAGGACAGGTAAAAACCGTTTCATCCATCAGGTCAGTGCCGCATTCCAGCGTTTCAATCCAGTCCAGAAACTGGGTAATCTGCTCTTTGCCGATAAATGGTGTGCCATGCTGCGGCACAATCATCTCGGTTTCCATGCTGCGTACCATTTTCACCCAGAGACGAATCACCTTGTTATTGCACATATAGCGTTGATGGAAGCTTTTCATTTTTGGGATATGCGCGGCAAAGTTTTCCAGTGGCTTGGCGGCATCTTCAACCATGGACGCACCCATATCACCTGAAAATAAAATTTTGGCAATCGGATCATAAAACTGGAAATTCCCTACCGAATGCAGAAAATGCGCCGGTACCGCCACAATATGAGATTGGCCCAGTGGAATGATTTGACCATGATCCGGAAGCTCCACCAGACGGTCCAGCCAGTTGCCTTTCATCCGGTCGCTCATAAAGGCCGAGTTTAAGTGCGGCAAGAAACGCGCCCACAGCTTGGATGCCACCACTTTGGCATCGGTATATACCAGCCAGCGCGGCATGGAAGTGATAATGTCCGGGTCTTGATGTGAAGCCATGACATAGTCCAGATGGGTCAAGCGGGTGTATTTATTCAGTTCCATGGTCAGCGGCACATAGGTTAAATCACCACCCGGATCGAGTACCGCTGCGCGCTCATGATCAATAATCAAAAACTGGTTTGCCTGAACGCCTTCACCTTTGACCAGACTAGTAAAACTAATGCATTTATGTGTCCCATTATCAAACAGGACTTGCGATGTGGTGCGCTCAAAAACCATGTAAATTCCCCAATTTATAGTTAAAACTGCTGTTTTATACCCATACAACATATAAGGATTTAATAGAATTTACAATCCATAAAACCGACCATATCACGAGCTTTATCAAGCTTTTCAGAGGATTTAAGCATAAAAAATCCTGAGTTTTTAGCTCAGGATTCATGCAATTTGTTATTTTATAATTTAAAAGAAATAATATTGAACCAGGGTCGCGACACCTATGACCAGGAAAATGGCCGCGCCAATTTTATGGATCAGGCTGATCGGTAGTTTGTTCGCCAGTTTATCACCCAAAAATACCGCAGGCGCATTGGCCAGCATCATGCCTAGCGTAGTACCCAACATCACCCAGAAGACGCTGTCGAAACGTGCCGCCAGTGCCACTGTGGCAATCTGGGTTTTGTCACCAATTTCTGCCAGAAAAAACAAAATGAAGGTTGCACCAAATACCCCGAATTTTTGCCATTTATTGATACTGGCATTTTCATCACCCAGTTCATCCGGAATCAGCATCCAGACTGCCATCGCGATAAAGCCAATCGAAACGATCCACAGCAGTATAGTCAAACTACTTTATTATTCATACAAGATTCGAAAAAAACTCGAAATAACTCATCGACTGAGTCGATCAACCATTCTTTACGCTTACGTTTAACCCATGCCCACATGTGTTCTATAGGATTTAAATCAGGGCTGTATGCAGGAAGCCAAAGAATTTTATGCCCTTGTTGTTCCAATAACTCCTGAATATCTGCTCTTTTATGAAATGCTGCATTATCCATAACCACTACACTATTTTCTGGTAATGCTGGTATGAGGAATTGCTCAATCCAAAAATGAAAAACATCTGAATTGATTTTGCAGTCAAATAAACCGACTGAAAATAACTTACCCTCATGGATTGCTCCAATGGCATTGGTCTGATTCTTTAATTGCCAATTATATTGCCCTAAACAGGGTACTCCTTTTCGTGAGTAGCCATGAGGTCTATAATCATGTGACTTAAAACCACTTTCATCCAGATAAATAATCGGATGGTTTTTTTCTAATTCATTCACTTGCAGAATAAATTTATCCCTAAGCTTTGTATCTGCTTTAGGATGGCTTAACGTCTTTTTTTAACTGTAATATTTAAGCGCTTTAATGCAGCACCAATAGATGAAACACCACAATTAAAACGTGCAGCACGTTCATATTGATAAGCATCAGGATACTTTTCAACATCTTCACGTAAAGCATCATCGTTAATTTTAGAAGGTTTACGTACACGAGTTTTTTTAATCTCTATACGTTTCTTCCATTCAACAATGGTATTTTTATTAATTTCAAATTGTGCAGCTACCGCTCGAATAGAATAACCTTCCTCAAGCTTAGCTAAAATTTTACGTCTAAAATGTTCTGAATAACTCATTGCACCATTGTATTGGTTTTATAATGATTTGACTATACTTCCGGCCCAATCACTGTGGTTACCCATTGTCCCAATACTGCAGAAAGGCCGTGGTTAATCAGCGTCGCCAATAAAATGGCAACTAAAATAGGAACAGGTTTGCGAAAACGTGCGGCAAGCAGCAATGCCAGCAGTTGGGTCTTATCACCCATTTCAGCCAGTGCTACGATTGCAGTCGACAGTAAGAATTCATACATGAGGTCTTTCTCTGGCTAGCATCCAATACCAATGACTCACCGCTCCTGCTAGCCAAAATCTGCAGAGTGGTAAATCAAAGGTCTTGCCAACAAAAGAAAGCTTGGAAAAGCTAACTTGGTTCTTTGCTATGATGACCATGCTCGTTTGAGCAAATATGTTGACCATCACCCTTCTGCTTTGCGCAAAAGGCGGCTACTCCCCAATGAAGTGCGTCAAGTATAGAATCAAATAGATTATTTTTCAATGCAACAGCAAAAAACCCTGCCGAAGCAGGGTTTTTCTCTTTACACCCTCTTTATATTTCTCCCAGAGGAAGAAAATAGAAGGCATATACATGATTTTTTAGATCAATAAAGTACGGATATCTTTGAGCAGCTTGGTCAGCTTGTTGGTGAAACGAGCAGCATCTGCACCATTGATCACACGGTGATCGTAGGACAATGAAAGCGGCAGCATCAAGCGTGGATCAAAGCCTTCACCATTCCAGACCGGTTGCATGGTTGCAGGTGAAATACCCAGAATTGCCACTTGCGGCCAGTTCACCAATGGCGTAAATGCCGTACCACCGATTGAACCCAAGCTAGTGATAGTGAAGTTCGCACCTTGCAGATCTTTCGGCGACAATTTCTTGTCACGCGCTTTTTGACCCAAGGTTCCTAGCTCAGTGGCAATCTGTTTAATTGACTTCTGATCTGGATGACGCAGCACAGGCACGGTCAAACCATCTGGCGTTGCGACCGCGATACCCATATGGATCTCGTTACGTAGCAAGACTGACTTACCATCATCGGCCAAGTGACCAGCAAACTCACGCTCTTCTTTTAACAAGTGCGCAACTGCTTTGATGATGAACGCCATAATGGTCAGGCTCAGGCCTTCTTTCTTGAAATTGCCTTTCAGTTCATTACGCCATGCTTCCAGTTCCGTAATATCTGCTGCATCAAACTGGGTCACTTGCGGAATGAAATTATTCAGCGACAATTGTGGAATAGATACTTGTTGCAAACGCGTCAAGGCTTTCTCTTCCACACCACCAAAAGCGCTAAAGTCTGGCAGTTTTGGCAGACCTGCGACTTGAGCAGCAGCGGCTACAGGAGCCGCCTGTGGCGTAGTAAGACGCGTTTTGACATACGCTTTCAGATCTTCTTTCATGACGCGCGCGTGTGGGCCAGATGCTTTGACGTCTGCCAGCACAACGCCCAGTTCACGTGCCAGTTTACGCACAGCAGGACCAGCATAGACTTTCGAGTTAGCGACATTCTGCTCTTTGGTCAGCTTATCGGCATTATCCGACGCCGCGACTGTTTGAGTAGAAGATGCAGCAGGTGCCGGTGCTGCTTTTGCAGAAGGCGCTTTCGGCGCTTCTGCTTTGGCTGCAACAGGTGCAGCAGCTGCTTGCGCTTCAGCTTCAATTGTCATCAGTGCAATGCCTTGAGAGACATTTTGACCCAGTTCCACATGAATGGCTTTAATCACGCCGGCTGTAGTGCTTGGCACTTCAACAGTCGCTTTATCTGATTCCACCACGATGATGCTCTGGTCTTTTTCAACCGTATCACCGACCTGAACCAGAATTTCAGCCACAGCCGCCTTGTCTACGCCTAGATCAGGCACCTTCACTTCAACATCACCTGCAGGTGCTGCTGGCGTTTGTGGCGCTTCAACTGCTTTCTCTTGGGTTGCCGCTTGAGCAACTGGTGCTTGAGGTGCTTCTGTCTGTACTTGTGCTGCCGAAACAGCCGTTTTCACTTTCAGAATGACCACACCTTCTTTGATCGTGTCGCCTTCTTTAATCTCGATGGACTCTACCGTGCCTGAAACCGTACTTGGCACTTCAACAGTCGCCTTGTCTGATTCCACCACTACGATACTTTGATCTACCTCGATTTCATCACCGACAGAAACCAGAATTTCACCGACAGTGGCTTTTTCTACACCAATATCAGGGATTTGAACATCAACCACTTGTGAGCTTGCTTGAGCCTCAGGAGCAGCAGAAGCTTTAGGCTGATGTGAAGCGATTTCCTGCATGATTTCCTGATCCGGCAATGAGGTCGGGGTATTTTCTGAAGTTTTTTCAGATGCATCTGCTCGCTGTGACTCTACTACATCCGTGCTGCCGTCTTCAGCCTGTAGCTCAATCAGTACCGCGCCTTCAGTGACTTCATCACCCTGGCTGACCAGAATGCTTTTTACCACGCCTGCTGAAGTGCTAGGCACTTCAACAGAGGCTTTATCAGATTCAAGTAAGACAATGCTGTCATCAATCGCAATCGTATCACCGACTTTGACCAGAATTTCGGCCACTGTTGCCTTATCTACACCAATATCAGGAGTCGTAATTTGCATGCTTAGTTCTCCTCTTTGTAGTCAGCAACAGCATGTACAGATGGGGTTTCTTGCGGTGCCCAAGCTACTGGACGATCTGTATCAAGCTCGAAAGTCGAAATCGCATCTTTTACCAGGCGCGCATCAACTTCACCTTCATCTGCCAGTTTTTTCAAAGTTGCCACCACAATATGGGCAGCATCAACACCAAAGTAACTACGCAAGTTGGCACGTGTATCTGAACGACCATAACCGTCAGTACCCAGCGCTACGAATGGACGACCATCTGGAAGATAAGCACGGATCTGTTCGCTATAAGCACGCATATGATCGGTTGCAGACACCACAATACCTTCAGTACCGCGGAGCTGTTTCGATACCCATGCTTCTTTCACGTCTTCAGCCAGCGGATGCAAGCGGTTGTATTCTTCACATGCCATGCCGTCACGTGCCAGTTCATTGAAGCTGGTTACGCTGTAGACATTTGAATGAATTTGATATTCCTCACGAAGAATCTTCGCCGCCTTGATCACTTCACGCAGAATCACACCTGAACCCAGTAACTGAACGGTGGCTTTCTCGTCTTCTTCAAGCAAGTACATACCGCGCTTGATACCTTCTTCAACACCTTTTGGCATTTCCGGATGCTCGTAGTTTTCGTTCATCACAGTCAGGTAATAGAACACACGTTCCTGGTTCACATACATACGCTGTAAACCGTCATGCACGATCACTGCCAATTCATAACCGAAACATGGGTCATAAGAGACACAGTTTGGAATGGTATTGGCCAAGATGTGTGAGTGACCATCCTGATGCTGTAAGCCTTCACCGTTCAGTGTCGTACGACCCGCAGTTGCACCCAGCAAGAAGCCTTGTGCCTGTGCATCGCCGGCTGCCCAGGCAATATCACCAATACGCTGGAAACCAAACATCGAGTAGTACATATACATCGGAATCATTGGCAGGTTATTGGTTGAATAACTGGTCGCCAATGCTGCCCATGCACTCATCGCACCGGCTTCGTTAATCCCTTCCTGCAACATGTGACCGTCTTTGGCTTCACGGTAATGCATCAGCTGTTCTTGGTCTTCCGGGGTATATTTCTGGCCATGCGCGGCATAAATACCGAGCTGACGGAACATGCCTTCCAGACCGAAAGTACGTGCTTCATCAGGCACGATTGGAACAACACGGTCTTTAATCGCTTTCTCCTTAAGAAGTGCAGAGATTAAACGTACCATTACCATTGTGGTGGATTGTTCTTTACCATTTGAACCGGCCAAGACCGAATCAAATACTGAAAGTCCAGGAATCGCCAGCTGTTCGCTTTCCTTACGACGTGCAGGCAGATAACCACCCAATGCTTCACGACGTGCCTTCATATATTTCAATTCAGGCGAATTTTCGCTTGGACGGTAGAATGGTACTTCTTCAAGCTGTTCATCAGTGAAAGGAAGATTGAAACGGTCACGCACGTATTTCAAAGAATTGATTTGCATCTTCTTGATTTGGTGAGTTTTATTGACTGCTTCAATTTCCTCGGACAAACCATAACCTTTCACGGTTTTCGCCAGAATTACAGTCGGCTGACCTTTGGCTGTACATGCTTCGGCATAAGCAGCAAAGACTTTGTACGGGTCGTGACCACCGCGGTTCAGATTATCAATATCTTCATCGCTTAAATCTTTAACCAACTCAGCTGCTTCTGGATATTTGCCGAAGAACTTTTCACGCGCGTAAGCACCACCTTTTACCTGGTAACGCTGAAAATCGCCATCGACAGCTTCTTCCATCACTGCTTTCAGTGCGCCGGATTTATCTTTATCCAGTAGTGGATCCCAATGACGGCCCCACACGACTTTAATCACACGCCAGCCTGCGCCGCGGAATAGTGACTCAAGTTCCTGAATGATCTTGCCATTACCACGTACCGGACCATCCAGACGTTGTAAGTTACAGTTTACTACCCAAATCAGGTTGTCGAGCTTTTCGCGACCTGCCAGAGAAATTGCACCCAGGCTTTCCGGCTCATCCATCTCGCCATCGCCCAAATACGCCCAAACCTTACGATCTTCTTCTTTGATCAGGCCACGGTTCATGAGGTACTTTTGAATATGTGCCTGATAAATCGACATGATTGGACCCAAACCCATCGATACGGTTGGGAACTGCCAGTAGTCCGGCATCAAATAAGGATGCGGATAAGATGGCAGACCTTTACCACCGACTTCACGACGGAAATTATTTAGATGCTCTTCAGTCAAACGACCTTCTAAAAATGAACGCGCGTAAATACCTGGTGCACAGTGACCTTGGTAATAGATCATGTCGCCGCCGAAGCTATCGCTGTTGGCACGGAAGAAGTGGTTAAAGCCCACATCATAAAGGGTTGCAGAAGAAGCAAAACTCGCCAGGTGACCACCGAGATCATCACCGGTTTTATTCGCGCGTAATACCATTGCCAAGGCATTCCAACGGATCAGCGCGCGAATACGACGCTCCATATCCTGATCGCCTGGCATTGCAGGTTGTTCTTCAACAGAAATCGTATTTAAGTAGGGAGTATTTAAACGCTGAATAGGAACATGCTTTGCAATTGCGCGTTGATAAAGTTTTTCTAACAAAAATGCTGCACGCTCAGTGCCCATGTGCTGCAAAACAGAATCAAATGCATCTTGCCATTCTTGGGTTTCTTGCGCGTCTGTATCGCCATAAAACGCCATAATCTACAGTTCCTAAAAGCCTAATCTAATGTCTTATATGTACCATATTTAAGACCTCTGCAGGTATGGCCTTAGCTGAATGCGATTTAGCAGTACTATTTAGGAACTAAATGATGGGTGACGTATAATTACACTACATAACAAAAAATAGTCAATAAAGGCGATTTATTATACAATCATTATAATAGTTGGTGATAATATGAGACTTAAAAGTGATAAAACAAGCTGCACCTGCTTCCAGAAAGCCCTTCAAGTTGACTTGAAGAGCCTGCAGTTTAAACGCTTTAAAATGCTTATTGGAGGTTTTTATGTATAGAGATGCTTCTTGTTATTCAGGTCTATACTTAAGGTAACATGGCCAAATAAGTAGATGGGTTTTTACGTTGACCGTCTTTTACTACTTCATAATGTAAGTGTGGACCGGTACAGCGACCAGTACAGCCAACGTTGGCAATATGATCACCTGCTTGCACCTGCTCTCCCACACGTGCAATAAGACGTGAAGCATGGGCATAGCGCGTTAAATAGCCATTGCCATGATTGATTTCAACGTATTGACCATAACCTGTGCCCCAACCTGATTTGGTCACAATTCCTGGACCTGTTGCATAGATTGGTGTACCACTTGGCGCTGCAAGATCAAGGCCTGAATGATTTTCAGCACGGCCACTCATGGTACGGCCACCGTAATTTGAACTTACGCGAGAATTAGGTAAAGGATGAGAAATTAGCCAAGAATAAGCACTGTTTGCTGCCGCTTTATTGGATGAAGTATTGGCATACTTCTGAGCAAGCGTTCGATTGTTCAGTTCAACTGGTTTCTCACGAAGTTGAACATTCAATTTAGTCTGTGCTGGAATATCGATATCATCTGGATGAGTATATGCACCCTGTGCCAGAGTACGCGTCAATTGCTCGATACGATCTGTTGAACCATTTTCTTGATTTAGATTGACTAAATCTGCGAACGCAACCGAAGCCGCTGAAACTGATAAAGAAAATGCCAACAAAATACGTCGCATATGCATAAAAAACCTCTCTAAACTGCTTTAATCGAGTTCCTTGAAGATCTCTATCCTTGATATCCACTAAAAGAAGCGCATAAGATTAAGACATAAATATGTAGGAATCATGTATGTCGGAACCTGTCAACGTTTTTCAACAAACAAGAAAACAGATAAAAACAGGAAACTTTTCGTTTCTCTCATCACAAGTCGCTGCCTGGCAGAAACTTACGAAACTCGTACAACCGCTATTGCCCCAACCGGAACGCTGGCAAGTTGTCTGCTATCAAAATGGTGTGTTAACGATTACCGGTGAAAACCAGGCCATGATCAGTCAATTGGCCTATCTTCAAAAGCAATACATTTCACAACTCTCTCAAATAAATGAATTAACAGATCTCACTAAACTTCAAGTTTGCTTGCGGAATCCTTCGCAAACATCACCTGTTTCAGCAACACCTGAAAGAGCCTTAAATGCAGAAACACAGGAATTACTTCGTAGTGCTGCTGACTTTATAAGCGACCCTAAGCTTAGCCAAGCTTTACTACGTTTGGCAAGCAATAAAAAGTAACATAGCAATCAAATGTAATAAATTAAAAAGCAAACATTATGTGATGTGTATCACAGTATTAAAGCAATAACAAAAACATAAAGACACAAACACAATGACTTATGTCACATTCACATACATGATTGGACAATTGGCTTCGTCATCAAATGTTACAATTTCATAGCAGCTTGGATCACTTTTCACATTGCGTAAAAGTTGATTATTCAAGGCATGTCCAGATTTATAACCATCAAATTTGGCAATAATCTGATGCCCGAGCAGGTATAAATCACCCACGGCATCCAGAATTTTATGACGTACAAATTCGTCCGAGAAACGTAAACCTTCTTCATTAACGACCCCGGTTTCATCTACACCAATGGCATTTTCCAGGCTGGCACCCAGCGCCAGATTATTGGCTTTGAGATAATCCAGATCTTTCATAAACCCAAAGGTACGCGCTTCACTGACTTCATAAACGAAGGTTTCAGTAGAAAAATCGATACTGGCGGACTGATGTTCTTTTTTAAAGGCAGGATGATCAAAATCGATGGTGAAATTCAGCTGAAAGCCCTCATGTGGGCTAAAAATGGCACGTTTGTCATCAATGAGTGCTTCAACCGGTTTAATAATCTTGACGAATTTTTTAGCGGCATCCAGCTCTTGCAAACCGCCCTGCATGAGCAGGTAAATAAACGGACCTGCACTGCCATCCATAATCGGGACTTCAGAGGCCGACACTTCAATAATCAGGTTATCAATGCCTAGACCAGCAATCGCACTCATGACATGTTCAATGGTGCCTACTTTGGCATTTTCCTGAACCAGGTTCGAGCACATGAAGGCTTCTTGAATCAGCATGGCATCGGCAGGAATGTCGACTGGCGGATTCAGGTCAATACGACGAAACACAATTCCCCCATCGGCATGGTGCGGCACAAAGTTAATCATGACTTTTTGCCCACTGTGAAGACCGATTCCGCTCGCTTTCACGACACGTTTCAGGGTACGTTGTTTCAACATGCTTTTATCATCTGTTCATCTATAAAACCGCTATACGTTAGCATATTTGGCTATTGATAAAAAACAAAAAGGTGGCTTAAAAGCCACCTTTCCTGTCTAATTTAGCTAAACACATGATGTTACATGTTATTTACGCTGTTGATTCTTAAGATAATCCTGAATGCTCATTGGCGTTGGGCGCGGGCTAGAAACTGAAGCCGCCGCTGGATTCGCTGCTGCACCTGTTTCATGCTGCTGACGCTGAATTGCCGGTACATCATCATCTTCCACCACAGCCTGTGCAGCTGCTGCTGGACGAGTTGCCTGTACATTAGTACGTTTGGTCGGTTCAACTGAATCCGCTGCATGACGGGTGAGACCTGTTGCAATCACAGTCACGCTGATTTCATCACGCGCATCCGGATCAAAAACGGTACCGTAGAACACTTGACCCTCATCTAAATCGACAATCTGGTTCACGACATCAGTAATTTCTTCAATTTCACCGAAAGTCACGTCATCGCCACCAGTCACGTTGATCAGAATGCCTTTGGCATTCATGATAGTCACGTTGTCGAGTAATGGACTACGGATTGCCTGCTCAGCAGCCTGACGTGCACGGTTCTCACCACGACCCAGACCGACACCCATCATGGCATAACCACGAGTGCTCATGGCTGTTTTTAAGTCAGCAAAGTCAAGGTTGATATGGCCAGGACGGACTACCAAATCAAAAATACTGCGTACTGCATTCAACAATACATCATCCGCTTTTTTATAGGCATCTTTCATTGAAATATCACGGAAGACTTTCAATAGACGCTGGTTTGGAATGATGATTAATGAGTCTACATGCTGCTCTAGCGCTTCAATCCCTTTTTCAGCAGACTGTAGACGGCGTTTGCCTTCAAAGTTAAATGGCGTGGTCACGACACCAACGGTCAGAATACCCATTTCTTTCGCAATTTCAGCAACCACTGGCGCTGCACCGGTACCGGTACCACCGCCCATACCCGCAGTTACAAAGACCATATCGGTCCCTTCAAGCTGTTGGCGAATCAGTTCACGGCTTTCTTCTGCTGCGGTCTGGCCGACTTGCGGATTTGCACCTGCACCCAGACCACGGGTACTTTGCTCGCCCAGCTGAATTTTAAATTCGGCTTCCATACGATCCAATGCCTGTTTGTCCGTATTGGCACAAACAAATTTTACGCCCTGGATATCGGACTGCAACATATGTTGTACCGCATTACCACCCGCACCACCTACACCAAATACAGTGAAACGGGCTTGACCATTGCTATCGCTATGATCGTCTTCGAAAAATTCAAATGAGGCCATGACCTATAAAATTCCTAATTCATAATTGGCAGTCACTAAGCCCGTATACTGCCTTAATCTTAATAAAATTGTTTTTAAGAATGCTGCTCATGCGTTCACTTGTCAAGTACAAGCCCGATTAACTACATCTTCCCAACAATATTCACAATAAAAATCGACTTAAAAGATTGATTTCAGGGTGTCATTAAAGCCAAACAAGGCTCTTTTGACCCGCTTAGCCAATGACAACCGCTCTACATCATCCTGTTCCACAATCGTGTCCTGGGTATCACTCTGACTAAACATCAGCAAGCCAGCCACCGTACTATATTGCGAGCGACGTAAAGCAGCCTGATGTTGTTCGTCTGCATACACCTGAGTCGGCGGATTACCTAAATGCGCCGAGACCCCCATGGTACGGCGAACAAAACTCACCATCCCTTCGATATGACTGGCATCACCGGTCAATACCACACCATGATACAAGCCCTGGATGGCACCATTTTTCACCAGCTCATCACGTACCAGACCCAGAATTTCTTCATAACGAGCCATAATAATTTCAGTCAGTTCAATCCGGCTGATGGTTTGTGGCCCATCAATCCCCTGGAACTGAATCATATGGTCAGGCTTGACCACTTTCAGGTCGACACAGCCATACAATAATTTCAGACGTTCAGCTTCTTCGGTCGTGGTTTGCAATACTGCTGCAATATCACGGGTCACATGTTCACCGCCACGTTGGAAGGTATGGGTTAAGGCCAAACGACCATCCACATACACTGCAACATTGGTCGTGCCGGCACCGATATCTACTAAGCATACGCCATATTCTTTTTCGTCTTTCAGCAGGCTGGCTTCAGCAGTAGCCAAGCTCGACACCACCATTTTTTCTACACCAATATTGGCACCTTTCAGGGCGCGATCAATATTCTGCATGGTACTGATCGGCAGCATCATCAAATGATAGTGTCCGGTCATGCTATGTGCCGACATCCGAATCGGGTTTAACACCCATTCCGGTGAGTCGTCCAGCTCAAAACCCAGAGGCACAGCACTGACCAGATAATGATCTGAAGTCAAATGACTAGCTTTAGCCAATTCCAGTGCACGCACCACTTCACTGGTGGTAATCGCATGCTCGCTATTGTCGATCGAGGTGCGACCTGAAGCATAAAAGCTTTTTAATTCGGCACTTGGAATAGAGACCCAGGCAGAATGTACACGACATTCCGCCATATCTTCTGCTTCTTGAACGGCATTTTTAATTGCAGTAATAACTTTATCGAGACTGACAATTTTCCCTTTACTCATGCCTCGGTTACGAGCGGTGGCCATACCAATCACTTGGATATTGTCTGGCGCGTGTACCTTGCCAATCAAAACTGAAACTTTGTGTGTCCCAATGTCAATCGCCACAACCGAGGGAACAGCTTCACTCATTATTCACTACTACCATTACGTGTTTGTTAGATTTATGGCTTTAAATGCCTCTATTTTTTAAAGCCGGTCATTATGGCTTTACTGTTACCTTATTCTCAACGCCCGTGTCATCAATGGTTACAATAAAATGTCCATTTACAATTTTAGGCGGAATTAAATTTTTCCACTGTATCGACAATCCATTGCGATAACGCAGGTCGATGGCCGAAATTTTAGACCAGACCGGCTTTAAATCGCTCTGAGACAGATGGCTCAGGCGTTGTAATTTGCTCATAGTCTGGTCTTTATCCACAATTATTCTTAAACCCGAATCAAACTGCATAAACCAGGTCATTCGCTCGGTGAGATATAATTCTTTTAGACGAATGCCTTGTGGCAAAAATAACTGATTAATTTCATTATAACGACGCATCATGGTTTCTGCATGGCTCGCTGGCCCATGTAACAACGGTAATGCCTGATAATTCTTGGGTATGACTTCAGTGAAAATAACACCACTGTCACTCAATAAACGCCCTGTTCCCCAACGTGCAATTGCATGATGCGGCATCACCCGCACCCGAATGCCATTTGGCCAGGCTCGGGACACCACGACCCGATCCACCCAGGATAATTCCAGAGTACGATCGCGGATCGCTTCCAGATCTGAAGTAAAATAGTTTTCGGTCACAATCGGTGACACATATTGCATAACCTGACGCTGTTCAGCAGCCGAGCGCGTACCTATCACGCCCAGCTCTGCCACGTCACTATTGGTCATGACTTTATATAAGCCCAATATTCCAAAGGCCAGCACCAATACCGCAATACACAACAATAACCAGCCACCAAAATTGGTCAGCTTTTCTTTGCGTGTCGGCGGCTTGTCGTGAATTGAAGTAATCGCAGCACGTTTACGGCGCATGGAAACAGGAAGTTGAGCCATATTTAGTGTGCCGAACCAGTCAAGGTCTGTTCCAGAATCGCGACACACAGCTCATCAAAACTGTATCCGACTGCAGCTGCCGCTTTTGGCACCAGTGAGTGACTGGTCATGCCCGGTACGGTATTGACTTCAAGCAACCAGAAGTTGCCCTGTTCATCCTGCATGGCATCAATCCGGCCCCAACCACTGGCACCGACTGCTTGGAATGCGCGCAAACTCAAGGCTTTTAACTGTTGCTCTTCAGCTTCGCTTAAACCACATGGAATCCCATACTGCACATCATTACGCTGATATTTCGCTTCATAATCGTAGAAGGCGACATCTTGAGGCGGTTCAAGACGAATCACCGGCAGCGCCTGACCATTTAAAACCACAATGGTGTATTCACGGCCAGTAATCCATTTTTCTGCCATCACCACGGCATCATGTTCAGTTGCCTTGGTAATTGCTTCAGCAAAGTCTTCAATTTTCTCGACCTTGCTCATGCCGATACTGGAACCTTCATGCACCGGCTTGATGATCAAAGGCAAGCCTAAAGCATTAACAATGTCGGTCGCATCAGAGTCTTTGGTGACAATGCGATACGGTGCTGTCGGCAATTCCGAACCCTGCCAGACCTGTTTGGTCTTGACCTTGTCCATGCCAATCGCAGAACCTTGTACGCCGGTACCAGTATACGGCACATTTAACCATTCCAGTGCACCCTGGATCTGGCCGTCTTCCCCGCCACGACCATGCAATACAATGAATGCACGGTCATAATTTACCAGCTCTGTGACACTACGCTCCTGCGGATCAAACGCTTCCGCATTGACTCCTGAACGCACTAATGCCTCAAGTACCGCCGTACCACTGTCTAGAGAAACCTCACGCTCTGCAGATTTACCACCAAGCAACACGGCAACTTTTCCGAATTTTGAAGCATTTGACACGTTTATATCCTTAAACTTTTTTCAATCTGGTCAATTCAATTCAGTCACACAAGATGACTATTTTATATATAAGTGATTTTGTGCAAGTTCGACTGAGATTGCTCCAACATTACCTGCGCCCTGGGTTAATAACAAGTCATTTGCTTGCAATACTTTTCTCATGATCTGATTCAGGTTACCGTCCGCCGCATCGACCAGAATCGGCTCGACTTCACCACGTAGACGAATGCTGCGGGCCAAAGTACGACTGTCTGCCCCGACAATCGGTTTTTCACCGGCAGGATAAACATCCAGCAACAATAACTGGTCTACAGTAGAAAGTACTTCCACAAAATCATCAAAACAGTCACGGGTACGGCTATAACGGTGTGGCTGGAACATCATTACCAAACGACGGTCCGGGTGACTCTGACGCGCGGCTTTAATCGTCGCTTCCACTTCTTTTGGATGGTGACCATAGTCATCCACCAGTTTCACATTACCACCGTCAATTTCAAACTCACCCTGAACTTCAAAGCGGCGACCCACACCACTAAAACCTTCCAGTGCACGGCAGATTGAAGCATCCGACACGCCTTCATCGGTTGCTATACCAATCGCGGCCAGGGCATTCAGCACATTATGCAAGCCTGGCTGGTTGACCGTTACACGCAATGGCTCACGCTCTTTACGCAATACGGTAAAGTGGGTTTGCATGCCATCCTGATCAACATCTACTGCGCGGATGTCATTGTCTTCATTGAAACCATAAGTCAGTAACGGACGTGCAATTCGCGGCATGATTTCACGGATATTGGCATCATCACCACAGACTACGGCCAAGCCGTAAAATGGCAATTTTTGTAGGAACTGGATAAAGGTATCTTTCAGGACATCGAAGCTACCGCCATAGGTATCCATATGATCGGCATCAATATTGGTCACCACGGCAGCCATCGGTTCCAGGTGCAGGAAAGAAGCATCTGACTCATCGGCTTCGGCCACGATATAACGGCTGGCACCCAAGGCTGCGTTCATACCGGTACTGTTCAGTAAACCACCGATCACATAGGTTGGATCCATGTTTTCTTCAGCCAGCATACAGGTGATCAGGCTGGTGGTCGTGGTCTTGCCATGCGTGCCGGCAACGGCAATACCATGACGGTAACGCATCAGTTCACCCAGCATTTCCGCGCGGCGAACCACAGGGATACGATTTTCAATCGCAGTTTTAATTTCCGGGTTTTCCTGATCAATCGCGGTAGACACCACGATCACATTAGCACCTTTAATATTATTTGCAGTATGTCCGATATAGACTTTAATCCCGTTTGCTTCCAGCTGCGCTGTGGTCTTGGAAGCCTTGATATCTGAACCAGACACTTTGTAGCCTTGGTTTTTCAGCACTTCTGCAATACCACACATGCCTGCACCACCGATCCCCACAAAATGAATGTGTTTGATACGGCGCATTTCCGGCACTTTGATTAATTTTTTCGCTTGTTCAGCTGGGGTTGTTGGAGACATAGTTTACTCGGATGATAATTCTTGAATTAAACGGACCACATGTTGAGTCGCATCGGGTTGAGCCTGGCGGCGTGCTTTCACGGCCATTTCCATTAACAGCTGGCGATTCAGCATCGGCTCTAATAAGGTTTTTAAACTGTCCGGGGTCATAGTGGCCTGCGGGCAAATCTTTGCCGCATTGATATTGGCCAGGAAACCGGCATTGGCCGTCTGGTGATCATCGACCGCACTTGGCAGCGGCACAAAAATCGCAGCGACCCCGGCAGTGGCAATTTCAGTCACGGTCAATGCACCGGCACGGCAAATCACCAGATCGGCATCAGAATAGGCGTTGGCCATATCTTCAATAAAGGGCTGGACTTCAACTTGCAGATTGGCCGGTGCATTTTCATAACGTGCCCGTGTCGCCTCGGCATGATTTTGCCCACACTGATGATAGACATTTAAAGGTACATTCAGTTGCTTTAAGGCTTCCGGAACCCGTTCATTTAAGGCTTGCGCCCCCAAGGACCCGCCAACGATCAGAATACGTAAGGGTAGTCCTGCCTTGTCACGCTGCTGATAACGCCAGGACGGATTTAAAATTTCGCTAATTTCCTGTCGTACCGGATTGCCGGTGGTGACGATTTTTTCCTGGGCCGGAAAAGTATTCGGGAAAGCCTGGCACACTGTTTTTGCCACACGCGACAATTGGGTATTGGTAAAACCGGCGACTGCATTCTGCTCATGGATCAGCACCGGAATACCTAAAATACGCGCAGCCAGACCACCCGGCCCGGCTACATAACCACCAAAACCGGCGACGGCATCGACCTTGAGCTGTTTCATGAATTTCATGGCGCTCAGGGTTGCTTTCATAATTTTAAAAGGGGCCAAGGCTTTACGTACAAAACCATTGCCCCGTACACCCTGAATATCAATCTGATAAATGGGAATATTCTGGTTTTTTAATAGACGGTTTTCCATGCCTGCGGGTGTGGCCAACCAGGAGACCTGTATACCTTGTTGTTGTAAATCTTTGGCAACAGCTAACGCTGGAAACACATGTCCACCTGTACCTGCGGCCATCATCATGACATGTTTAGGCTGTTTTTGCTGAGCGTCGGTCACGGTCTAATTCTTCAATTCAAAAAATGGAGCAGGAAATCTGATTTAAGTAATCAATTGTAATCACAAACCTCAGGCCATGAAAGTTTATTTACTTTATTTCAACAAGGCTTTAATTGTTTTTTTCATGCAAATTCCAAGTTTAGACTCGTTTTATTTATAAGATCTGCACTTTTCCTTCGACTTAAGTGACATATCATAGCAATTTTAAATGATTTTCTCATTATATTATCAATAACCTTGCCACGGACAGGGCTTTATTTAGAACCCTTTACAGCTCACTCCCGGTCAATCCATATCCTATCATCAACTAATGAGCTTAGGCTTAAATCCTATCAATTTTATAAAACTTTCATGTTATTCATATCTATATATGAATGATGCTTGATGTACAAGCAGATGCTTTAAATGGACTCAGTTCGGATAAATGTCAAAAATATCATGTCATGATGTATGGATTATCTTGGCCGGTTATCTGGCTGCGATCCATGTCGGCAAACTTTCGGCCGTGATTCCTGTATTGCAGCAGGATTTAAACCTGAGTTTTACCCAGGCTGGTTTTTCATTAGCGTTGGTACAGGCTGCCGGAATGCTGTTTGCGCTATGCATTGGCGCCTTCTCGGAAAAAATGGGATTAAAGCGCTGCCTGATCATGGCCTTAATCATTTTAGGGCTGAGCAGTTTTGCCGGGCTTTGGATTACGCAGCCTGCCACTTTATATGTATTGCGTTTTATGGAAGGAATCGGATTTTTAACCATCTCTTTATGTGCGCCAGCCATTTTAAAACGTACCAGCCGCGCTGAAACACTGAATTTCAAGATGGGACTCTGGAGTTCCTATATGGGCATCGGTGTCAGTCTGGCAGTATTAATGATTCCTCTCCTGCTTGAATATCTGGACTGGCAAACGATCTGGGCCATTTTGGGCTGCCTGTGCCTGGTTATTGCTGGCATGATCAAACAATATTTAAATATTGAACCTGTCCTGGTAACACAGCTAGATTCTTTCCAGGCAGCTACGGAAAACACCTCATTCTGGCAGATTGTTAAAATTACCCTGACCCACCCACCGATTATCTGTCTGGCGATTATTTTTGCCTGTTATAGCAGTCAATGGATCACTGTCACGGGCTTCCTGCCTACGCTGTATGTCGAACAGGGGCTAGACTTAAAACGCGCAGGGATGCTGGCTTCAATGGTCGTGCTGGCCAACCTAGGCGGTACTTTTGGCGCAGGCATGTTGCTGCAACAGGGTTATAGACCGCACACCTTATTGAGTACCGGATTTGTGGCAATGCTCTGCAGCAGTTGCTTGGTATTTGCTGCAAATTCCTGGCTCTCATTTGAATTGCAGGTTGTCAGTGCCGTGCTGTTTTCACTGATTGGCGGGATGATCCCAACCACTGTTTTTGCGATTACCCTGCACTATGCACCACGTGCCTATGCAGCAGCGGCCAGTGTGGGTCTGGTTTTACAAATTTCAGCCTGCGCACAGTTTTTTATACCGACCCTGAGCGCCGCGCTGATATCTGCCACCCAATACTGGGCCAATCTTGCCATTATCACTGTCTGCCTTTCGATGCTGGGTATGGTAATGACGGCATATTTATTTAAGCGCTATCCCCAATGAAAAAATAAAAAAGAGCCTGCAAGCAGACTCTTTTTTCACCTGATTTTGCCTTTAAACCTGATTGGCCTGACCCGCTTCCAGCACAGCAAATAAATCGTCTGCAATCGAGGTGCCAAACTGCGCATCAATTTCACGAATACAGGTTGGACTGGTTACATTAATTTCAGTGACATAATTTCCGATCACATCCAGCCCCACAAAGATCAGACCTTTTTCTCTGAGATACGGCCCTACTTTTGCTGCAATGGCTTTGTCATTTTCAGTCAGGGGGCGTGCCTCACCTAGGCCACCCGCGGCCAGATTACCACGCACTTCACCATTTTGTGGAATACGGGCCAGACAATACGGCACTGGCTCACCATTAATCATCAGGATGCGTTTATCGCCTTCGACAATTTCCGGAATATAACGCTGCGCCATAATCGGCTGGGTACCATTATTGGTCAGCATTTCAATGGTTGAACCGATGTTGATGCCATCCTGATACAGGCGGAAAATCCCGGTGCCGCCCATACCATCTAGCGGTTTTACAATCACATCGACCTGTTCTTTGAGAAATTCACGGATCAGGCTTTGCTGCGAAGTCACCAAGGTCGGAACTTGCAGATGCGGGAACTGGGTCGCGAACAGTTTTTCATTACAGTCACGCAGGCTTTGCGGTTTGTTGATGATCCATGCCCCTTCGCGCTCTGCCTGCTCCAGAATATAAGTGGTATAGACGAAGTTCATATCAAAAGGCGGATCTTTACGCATCAAGACAACGTCATAAGCAGCGATCGACTCTTTTTGTTTTTCGCCAAGTTCATAATAATAGTCGTAGTCTTCAAATACCTGTAACGGCGCGATCAGACCAAAGGCCTTGCCCTGATCGATATATAAATCTTCCTGCAATGCATAACCGAGTTCATGCCCGCGACGTGCTGCTGCCCACAGCATGGCCATGGTCGAGTCTTTTTTCAGGTTTACATTTTCAATGGGATCCATCACAACAAGTACGCGCATGTGTCTCTGCTCTTTTTCAAAAAATGACTTGGCAAGGAGTATAGCTTGTGTGGATTCTTTTGTTTATGGTGATTTTGCATGACTTATTTTGTATAGGTTTTTAGATAGATGCTCAGGCAATTTGAGCTCAAGGGAGGTATGCCATGCAACAGGCCATTATCGGTTTTCACCTGGATGAGGAACAGCATTGGGTTGCAGAACTGGCCTGCGGACATGGCCAGCATGTGCGGCATACCCCGCCCTGGCAAAATCGCCCATGGGTGATGACCGAGCAAGGACGTAAAGAAAAACTCGGGATGCTGCTAGACTGTAAAAAATGCGAAAAGTGCGAAACTACAACCTGAACCTATGAAAAAAGTAGTATGTAGGTGACCTAAAAAATAATCTTGTCCAGAATTTGCTAATTTGAGTTACTGCGTTTATGCTTTTATTGCTCAAACATGCAGCGCATTTTTTCAGGGTGTACTTTTGCTCATACGGCTCGTCAAACAGATCTGGTTGGTGATGCTTGTGGTTTTTGCCATAGGCTGGAGCAGTGTGTCTGTCGCATCTGCAAACACCATGCATCTGGTTATGCCGTCTGAAAAAACGAATCCTCATTGTCTGGAAATGACAAAACCCTCTGCTTCTCACTCGCTGCATAAGACTGATCATCATCAAGATCAGGAACTGATTCAGCCGGACTGTGTCAGTGACAGCAGTCATCAGATTGTCTGGATTGTGGCACTATGGCCTGCCAGAACTTGGTCACCAGCCTGCCCATTACAACGCCCGAGTTAAGCGTGCCTGATCACGGTTATCCGGAAAAAACCCTCCTCCCTGCTTACCATGCCCAGCACCTTGCCGGTTACTGGCAAGAAATCCTGCGCCCACCCAAAGCTTGATCCTGAATTTTTAAATTTTTTTATTCATTAAGGATTAAGTTATGTTGCTTAAAATCAGTCAAAGCCTGTGTCTGGGCTTCGGTCTCATCTCGTCGTCTGCCTTGTTTGCAGCCGTAAAAGAATATCATCTGGTCATTGATGAAAGCCCGATCAATCTCACCGGAAAGACGGTCAAGCGTATCACTGTAAACGGAAAATTCCCTGCACCCTTGCTGGAATTTGAAGAAGGTGATGATGCAGTCATTCATGTACAAAACAACCTGAACAATCAGGATACCTCGCTGCACTGGCATGGCCTCCTCCTGCCCGGGCTGATGGATGGTGTCCCCGGATTTAACGGTTTTCAGGGGATCAAACCGAAACAGTCTTTTACTTATCGCTTCAAGGTTCGTCAAAACGGCACCTATTGGTATCACGCACATTCCAAAGGTCAGGAACAGGATGGCCTCTATGGCGCATTGGTGATTCGCCCCAAAGCACAGACATTACTACCTCCACATGAACAAACCGAGCGGGATTATGTGGTGATGCTGTCGGATTTTCACGAACAGGGCAGCCAGCAGATTCAGAACAATTTAAAAAAATCGGCCGAATATTATCAGAACCAGCGCGAAACCGTGGGCGATGTATTTAAGCAGGTGAAACGTGACGGTCTCAAGGCCACCTGGTCAGATCGCAAGATGTGGAGCCAGATGCGTATGCTGAAAACCGACCTGTCCGATGTTACCGGTTATACCTTTCTGGTCAATGGAAAAACGCCGCAACAAAACTGGAGTGGCCATTTCCAGCCCAATGAAAAAGTCCGCCTGCGTTTCATCAATGCTTCTGCCATGTCGTTTTTCGATGTGCGTATTCCCCAGCTGAAAATGACCTTGGTCAGTGCCGATGGACAACCGGTGCAGCCGGTCAATGTAGATGAATTCCGTATCGGAACCGCTGAAACCTATGATGTGATTGTGGAACCCACTGCAGCGCATTACCAGATTGAAGCAGAATCGATCGACCGCTCAGGCTTTGCCATTGGCAGTTTGCATCAGGCAACTGATTCAAGCAAAACCCCGGCCCCGGTTCAATTACCGACACCGCGCCCTCGTGCCTTATTGACCATGGAAGATATGGGACATGGCGAACAGCATGACATGTCGCATGACGCACACAGCAGTCAGACCACGCAGACTGTCACAAGTGAACATGATCAGCATGCCCAGCACGACATGCATGCAAGTCATAGTGCCATGTCCGGAACCAATCAGCCTGTTCAGGGCTGGGCCAATATGTCTACGCCTGCAGGGCACAAAGCCTTGCAATATCAAGACCTCAAAGCCCTGACACCGCAACCTGATACCCGCGCAGCAGAACGTGAACTGGTGATTCGTCTGGGTGGAACTATGGAGCGCTATATCTGGACCATGAATGGTAAAAAATTCAGTGATGCCGAGCCACTTCAGGTGAAATATGGCGAGCGGATCCGGCTGAAATTTATCAATGACAGCATGATGGCCCATCCGATGCATTTGCATGGCATGTTTATGCAGCTGGAAAATGGTCAGTCTGCTGCAAATATGCCAAATAAACACACCGTGATTGTGCCGCCCGGGAAAACGGTGACCACCCTGCTCACAGCAGATGAACTGGGAGAATGGGCGATTCACTGCCATCTGCTCTATCACATGAGTGCCGGCATGATGAACAAGCTGATTGTGGCACAGGTTGACGAAGATCAAGCATCTCACCCTTCTTCACAAAAAACGCCGTCAAAGCCAGCAGCTGCCCAAGGAGAAAGCCATGCACATCACTAATCTTTTTGTAAAGTCAGTGCTTAGCAGTGCGCTTACCCTAAGCAGTCTGAGTATTTTTGCGGCAGCTTCTAGCGAGCATACGGGTCATAATGAACATCAGCATCATAGCGGATATCATGCCATGCAAAACATGGCTGATGACCACGCACAGCATACTGAAACAGCAAATGCCGTTTCTCATCAACCGCCACCAAAGTTATTGCATCAACAGCAGGCGCTGAACACACCACAAAATTCAGTCAGTTCTGCCAGCGAACATGATCATCGTAAAGAACATGGCGCACAGATTTATAGCCAGATTATTCTGGACCAGAAATGGCAGCATAGTTCAGAGGGAAATGGAGCATTCAAGTCCAAGAACCAGGCCAGAGTCGGCACGGATGAAAATAAAATTTTCCTCAAGCTAGAAGCCGACAAACATGAATCCCGTCAGGCCGAATATGATGCCAAAGTGTTGTATAGCCGAAATATTTCTGATTTCTGGGATGTGCAGACCGGGGTGCGCTATCGACAGGAAAATTTAGCCGAGCCTTCTATAAACCAGCAGAACGAGCGCTTCGATGCAGTATTTGGGTTACATGGCCTGGCTCCCTACTTTTTCGAAACGGATGCTCATGTCTATGTTGGTGAAGATGACTTTGTCGGATTAAAACTGAAAACAGAGCGTGACCTGTTACTGACTCAGAAACTGATTATGCAACCCTTTGTCGAACTGGATGTCATCCTGAATGATCAGGCAGCGAATGCGAAAAAAACCGGCCTTAGTCATGCCACCTTGGGCCTGGAAACACGCTATGAACTGAGCAAAAAGCTCATGCCTTATTTGGAAGTGGGTTATGAATATAGTAAAGGCAACCAACAGACAGCCTGGCAGCAAAGTTCTGATTCAGAAAAAGGCTGGATCTATGGTGCAGGTCTAAGAATGATGTTCTAAATTTTTGATACAGAAAATTATGCAGCTACGGGATGTGAAACGCCATTCATGTCTCGTAGCGCTATGGCACTATACATTTGACTGAGAAAGATTTTTTAAGCCTATGAACTGTACATGCAATGCTTTTCTGTACTTTCCCGCTCATTAAGACACTTGTTATTTTGCGAAAAACTAGTCTTCATCGCCTTGATTTCCACTGTTACTTTTAGCAACCAAAGTGCCTAACATAATGATAAAGGTACTTACACCGCCAATTAACAGGCTCAGCAGCCCCATTTCCAGCATAAAATTACTATCACCAGTCTCAGGGGCACCCCATAGAAATTGAAGACGATCGCCAAAAACAAAATTGATTGCACATACAATCAGAAAACCAATCAAGGTGGCAATCAGTAAAGTGACCACCAAGTTCTTCCACATTTTACATCCGACGAACAGGATGATCATGGCCAGTCCAACCATGGTGATGATGGATATAAGTAACACACTGTTCCAGTAATCCATGAGACTCACTCGTATTTGGTTTTAAATTAAAATCAAGAAATTCTTATAGTTAATTTTTCCAATTGAATTTTAATATAGGTGGATTTTTATACATGAGCAATGACGATAACTATCTTAAAGCTACAGATATTAATTTACCCAAAGTTATAAAATACACTGACTTAGTAAAATCTTGCTGAGTACTGAACGATTCTGATTAACATAAAGTAACACAAACACAACGTGTATTTCATTGTTTAGCTTCGTTAGAGCTCAAATTCAACCGATAAAGCTCAAGGCAAAACCAGCTTGAAATTTTAAAAAAAAGAAGAACTGAGCCACTTTTATAAGAAAAATAAATAATAAATATAAAAAACTTGAATATTTTCTGATTTAGGCTATGCTGTGTTTAACTAGAAAAAAGCGTTGTTTAGTTAAGCTTCTTTAAGTGCCGCAGTATTATTTATAATCCTCAGTTTTTTCAGATCTTTATTTCAATTCTTATTGTTTTTCCAAGTTATCCATAGTCATTTCTATGACTAAAATTATTAAAATTTAACAGGTTATATTATGTCTACTACAGTTACCGGTACAGTAAAATGGTTTAACGAAACTAAAGGTTTTGGTTTTATTCAACAAGAATCAGGTCCTGACGTTTTTGCTCATTTCAAAGAAATCAGCAGTTCTGGTTTCAAAACTTTGTTTGAAGGTCAACGCGTTTCTTTTAGCGTGGTTGATGGTCAAAAAGGTCCAAATGCGATCAATATCGTTGCGCTATAATTTAGCCCAGCAATAAGAAAAAGCACCTTCAGGTGCTTTTTTTAGCTCTGAAGATTCATAATTTTGGTGAAAGGTTTTCTGCTCCTCTATTTAGCTCATTAACAATGAATTTTTAAGAATCATGTTTCTGAATCACTGCTGCTCAGTGGGACTTTATAAAAGATAAAAATGAAAAACCCCTAGCATCCTGCCAGGGGCTTTCCGTATGGGTTCGCTTGGTATAACTCCTGTCGTACCTTACTTTCCTTGTATTTATCTATTGTTATTCTTGTGTGGAACCTCCTGTTCCTGTTAAAGCTATCATAGGAAATTTCCACTATTCAAAACAGCCGCAAAGTGCTGGAATTGATGTAAGCCAATGCTTACAAGAATAGACAGAGATAATAAATTTCAAATGTTTAGCAAATTGAACATCTACAAAAAAAGGAAGCTCAAGCTTCCTTTTCTATGCCAATCTAGGCTTAGATCCCATATTTAACACGGTAATCTTCCATTTTCGCCAAAGCTGCTAGGTCGCCTTTCGCTTCCAGATAGTCCATTAAATCTTTCATGGTAATTAAGGCATGTACAGGAATCTCAAGCTCTTGCTGCACTTCCTGAATCGCAGACAGTTCGCCCTGACCTTTTTCCTGACGGTCTAATGCAACTAGCACACCCGCAATCTGCGCACCGGCATTTTTCAGGATGGTGACGACTTCACGAATCGCTGTGCCTGCGGTGATCACATCATCAATGATCCAGACTTTTTTACCTTCTACAGAAGCACCGACCAATACGCCACCCTCGCCATGGTCTTTGGCTTCCTTGCGATTAAAACCCCACGGCACACTTACCCCATGATTTTGCGACAGAGCCACAGCAGTTGCTGCCACAAAAGGAATGCCTTTATATGCAGGGCCAAAAATCACTTCAACATGGTCACATTCAGTCAGTTTTGCAGCATAGCCAGAAGCCAGCAGTGTCAAGGCTTCACCATCATTCAACAGACCCGCATTAAAAAAATAGGGACTCACACGTCCCGATTTTAAAGTAAACTCACCAAATTTAAGCACACCGCGTGATAATGCGAGTTCGATAAAAGCTTGCGGGTTAAACTGAGCTGGCGTTGACATGAGGTGCTCCTAAATCCATTAATTAAGGTAAGACTTGCGCATGATACCAAAGAGTAGCTATCCAGGTGATCAAAAAATTCTTCGCGTCGTTTCAATTAATGTCAACGGCTTACGTTCATCTGTCACCAAAGGCCTATTGGAATGGATGGAACAGTCGGATGCCGATGTAATTTGCATGCAGGAAAGCCGGATCACGCATGCGCAGTGGACCGATAAATTCAAGCCTGAAGGCTGGTACACGCACCTGTTTCCTGCCGAGCGTCCGGGTTATGCCGGTACTGCCATTTATAGCCGTCTGCCTTTTGTGTCTCTGACCGATGGCCTGGGTTTTGAACTGGCCGATTCACAAGGCCGTTTTATTGCCGCTGAATTTGACTTGGGTTTAGATCAAACTGTACAGATCTGTTCCCTATATCTGCCTTCGGGTTCATCAGGCGATGAAGCGCAAGCACGTAAAGATCACTTTCTGGAAGAATACGCAAAAATTCTGAAACAGTGGCGCGATGAAAATAAATCGGTGATTGTCTGCGGTGACTATAATATCGTGCATAAACGTATTGATATTAAAAACTGGTCGGGTAACCAGAAAGCCTCGGGTTGCTTGCCGCATGAACGTGCCTGGCTGGATCATATCTACGATGAGCTTGGTTATGTCGATACTTTCCGTGAAGTGCGTAAAGAAGCCGAGCTGTATTCCTGGTGGTCAAACCGTGGTCAGGCGCGTGCCAAGAATGTTGGTTGGCGGATTGATTATCATGCCTGCTCTCCAGACTGGAAAGAGCGAACCGTTAATGCCTGGGTCTATAAAGAACAATGGTTTAGCGATCATGCTCCAGTGATTATCGACTACAGATTATAAAGCCTCACCATTTGATTGAGTGAACAGTTGTTCACTCAATTAAGGCTTATCTCTTACATGACATGACGTATTTTTTGGGTTTATCTCAATGTAATAACATAGCATTATAGCGCTACGGCACAAGGACATGTCAGGACGACAACATAAGGACAGGACGCCGTAGGACGAAAATAAAACAGACTATAGATTTAGCTTGTTTTGCATGGATGTGACATTGGACGTTGGATTGAGACCCGCATGATCAGGATGATTAAATGCGGGTTTTCTATTTCTATCATTCCCAAATTTTTATTTTTCTTATTATTTAGATTGTTCTTTTTCTTGCTGCTCATGTTAAAGCTGCTTGATGTCATTTTGATGACATGACTTTTCTGCTATTTAAAATTTGGTGGTGTTTCAAAAAGTATGCTGAAAAAAACAATATGGCTTTTGATAAAATAGAGGTATGAAAATAACGCTACAAATCAAATGTCCTACCTGTCTAAGTAACAATATAAAGAGAAATGGCATCAAAGTAGATGGGAAACAAAACCATCAGTGCAAAGATTGCAAACGTCAGTTTATTGGTGATCATGCATTAAGCTATCAAGGGTGTAACTCAGGTATTACCGGCAAGATATTACATTTGATGGTCAGAGGAAGCGGTGTTAGAGATATTGCTGAAGTCGAGCGTATCAGCATTGGCAAGGTATTACGAACCTTAAGTGAATCGATCTATCAGATTCAGCCTAAACAAAGCCACTACGAATGTCTTGAAGTC